>JBHEMV010000020.1:28790-43006 GCA_046262375.1 Pyrinomonadaceae bacterium | reverse complement strand
AAATTCGGCGGCGTGTTCCAGATAATTTCGCCCTACGCAAACAATCTTCGAAGGCACCACCGGCGCAAGAAACGTCACTTCTTCGAGGGATAACGACGGCGCATTCCGCGGTAGATCGGTCGCCATAAACTGCTGGCCTTTCTCCAACGGCCAGACTCGACCTTCATCAATAAACGCGTACCGCGCGCCTTCTAAGCTCCTGTGGGAAACACGGCAAAGTTTCATTTGCGAAGTTTCATTCAATAGGACGCAGCAGTTATGGCACAGCTTCAGAAGCCACTTCGGACGTGACGCTCACGTTTCCGACTTGATCGACTGCCGTCAAATAGTAGTAGTACCGTTTCCCAGATTCTACTTTTTCATCCTGGAAACTGGTTTGCTTAAGCAGCGATGGATTCAACTTCTGCCATTGTTCTTTCGGCAGGTTTGGGTCCGTAGAACGATAAATGTTATAGCCCGCCACGTCCGGTTCAGGATTTCCGGGAAAGAACAATGAAAGGCGTCCTGGCGCCGCAGCAACGGTGATGGATGTGGGGGCGGAAGGTGGAAAGACATCGCGCGGAGAAACTGAAATAGAATTCGAATTCAGACTTTCGACCTGGGCACCTTGTGTCCCTAATGAAACTGAACGGACGACATAGCGATAGCTGTCGCCAAATTTGAAGTTCTTATCGACGTACTGGGTTCCGGAAACCAGGGAGGAATTCATTGGCGCCTGGCTGGGTTCGCTTTCTGACTCCTCTGCTCGATAGACGTTGTAGCCAAGAAGGTTGACCGGAGTTGACCCATCGATATTGGCGGCAGGAGGTTGCCACGAAATAGTTACGGCGTCTTCGCTAACCTCCTTGCCGGTTGCGATCATCGTCGGTGGCTCGGCGATTCGGGCGGCAGGCTCGAGTAAGAGAAAATTAGAAAACGCGGCGCGCTGCCCGGAGGCGTTTACATAACGAATGGCGTAACGCAAGCGTGCTGGTTCTCCAGCCAGTTCCAGTGTGTCGGTGTACGTTAGAACGTCGGCTCCGCTCTTGATTTGATCAAACGTAACAGACCCAATCAAAGTGGATCTTGTCGCAAACTCCTCTTCGGTCAACCCCAGCGGAGCACGCGGCTTTTCTGCCAGGCGGTAAACATCAATACGCCGAATACTCTGTACGCTTTCGTCCGGCGCGTTTCGTAGTGGGGCGGGCCAGCTAAGCATAACTTGATTTCCTCGCTGGACTCCGGAGAGCAGCTCCGTGCGCTGTTGCACGCGCTCAATCGGGGGCAAAGGAGGACGGCGCTTACCGCAATTGGCTTCCAGGCCCACTGCCAATATTACAAGCGCAAAAACTAAAAAGCGCCGACAACTAAATCGCCCGAAAATAAACGATGCACCTTTAACTCGGAAATGAGAAGCGAAAGGGGAATGCGGAACGCGGAAGATGAATAGGTTCACAGAATGTACCGGCTGAGGTCCTGGTCTTTGACGGTCTCTGAGAGCATGGCCTCGACATAACTCGCGTCAATGCGCTGTTTCTTAGGTTCCAGGTCTGGTCCCTCGAAACTTATTTCTTCCAAAAGCTTTTCCATTATCGTTTGCAGTCTGCGAGCCCCGATATTTTCCGTGTGCTCATTTACTCGAGCGGCGAAGTTGGCGATGGAATCTATCGCATCGTCGCTAAAATCTATGGTTACCTCTTCCGTAGCCATCATTGCCTGGTATTGTTTGATGAGGGCGTTTTTGGGTTCGGTGAGAATACGCTTGAAGTCTTCAACGGTCAGTGATTCGAGTTCAACGCGAATGGGAAAGCGTCCCTGCAATTCCGGGATCAGGTCCGAAGGTTTGGAGACATGAAAAGCGCCGGCTGCGATGAACAGAATGTGATCGGTCCTTACCATTCCATAACGCGAGTTGACTGTGGTGCCTTCTACGATGGGCAAGATGTCTCTTTGCACGCCTTCGCGCGAGACGTCCGGCCCGTGCCCGGATTCTCTACCGGCTATCTTGTCGATCTCATCAAGGAAGATAATGCCCGAAGACTCGACACGTTCGATTGCTGCACGCGCTACCTGGTCCATGTCGATCAGGCGCTCTTCCTCCTCCTGCATCAAGTGGTCCATCGCCTCGTCCACCGGCATCTTTCTTTGTTTCACTCGGCCCTGGAAGAGATTGCCCAACATGTCCTTCATGTTAATGCCCATCTCTTCGACACCCTGAGGACCTGCAAGCTCGATTACAGGAAAACTCTTTTCACGGATCTCCATCTCAACGAGACGATTATCAAGTTTCCCGCTGCGGAGCTGCGTTCGAAGCTTTTCACGAGTCCGCTGAAATTGTTCATCGCGGGTCGAGGTTTGAGGGGAAGAGTCAATTTTCGATTCTGAATCGTCGTCTTCATCTGCGGTTGGATCAAAGTCGTATAAAGTCGAGGTGGATCGCGGAGGTGGCAGAAGAATATCAAGCATTCTTTCTTCGACATTCAACTCTGCTTTTTCGGCGATCTCATCAATTTTCTCCTGACGCGTCATGTCCACCGCTATCTCGGTCAGGTCGCGAATCATGCTTTCAACGTCGCGCCCCACGTAACCGACTTCTGTGAATTTCGACGCTTCTACCTTGAGGAATGGAGAATTAGACATACGCGCCAGCCGGCGCGCGATCTCGGTCTTACCCACTCCGGTCGAGCCGATCATGATCATGTTTTTGGGCATGACGTCTACCGCCATCTCAGGAGCGAGCTTTTGACGGCGGATGCGGTTACGCAAAGCAATAGCGACCGCGCGCTTCGCATTGCGTTGTCCGACTACGTGTTTATCGAGCTCGGCCACGATTTGACGAGGCGTCATATCGTCTAGCCGAACTTGTTCATCTACTTCGCCTTCCAAATAGATAACCATTTCGAATTAATTAAGACTCCTGGTAATCGAGTATCGCCCCAGCGTTTGATTCACAACTCTTCCACAACAATATTTTGATTTGAGAAGATGCAAATTTCGCCCGCGATCCTTAAAGCCTCAACGGCAATTTCGCGAGCCGATAAATCGGTGTGCTTCGCCAGGGCCCTTGCGGCGGCCAGCGCATACGAGCCTCCCGAACCAATCGCTAGTACGCCGTCATCGGGGGCGATCACGTCTCCATTGCCGGACAAAAGAAATGAAGTTTTGCTATCAGCAACAACCAGGAGGGCCTCGAGATGACGAAGTATCTTGTCAGTCCGCCATTCTTTGCTGAGCTCGATGGCGGCGCGTTCGAGATTCCCATGATATTGCTCAAGCTTGCTTTCAAAGCGTGTCAAAAGCGAAAAAGCGTCGGCCGTAGCGCCGGCAAAACCGGCAAGTATAGTGTCGTTGTAGAGGCGACGAACCTTCTTCGCGTTAGCCTTCATGATAGTTTCGCCAAGCGTGACCTGGCCGTCGCCCGCTAGCGCAACCTGACCTTCTTTCCGGACCAGCAGCACAGTGGTGCTACGGATGGATGTTTCTCTTTGCATTTTTGGCAAAGGCCACTATAGGAATTCGCTCGAAGCCAAGTCAAGGCGAGTCATCCGGCTGGTAGTGTCCTAATTTGCGTGCCTCTCTGTCCCCCCCCCTCTGTGTCCTCTGTGTCTCTGTGGTGAGTCTTTGTTAGCAGTTATTCACCACAGAGGCACAGAGAACACGGAGATTGCACAGAGAAGACGGAATTAGACACTACCCACCCAGCGATATTAGCCTGGCTGCGTTTAGCTGACCCGGTTTGAGATACTGCCGCACTTTTAGGCTATGATAGCTTCAAGATGAACTACGGAAAGATGACAGACAATGGAGCACTAAGGTTGATGGGCCGGCCGCGTATCGGCATAACGATGCGTCTCGAATTGGAGAGTGACCGTTTTTACCTTTCTCGCCATTACAGTGAAGCTGTCGAAGCGGCCGGCGGGGCCCCTGTTCACATCAGTCTGATCCCGCGGCGAGACTACATCTCGACAATATTAGACGGACTTGACGGAGTTCTGCTTCCAGGAAGTGATTCCGATGTCGATCCACTGCGATATGGGTCAGAGCCCCATCCGAAACTAGGCAGGGTCGTAACGATCAAAGACGAGACGGATTTGTTTGTTCTTCAGGAAGTGGACAAACGCAGCATGCCTTTATTTGCGATCTGTTTCGGTATGCAGGTACTGAACGTTTTTCGCGGTGGAACATTGATTCAAGACATAGCCTCCCAGGTTCCCGCAGCAATCAAACATGAACAGGGACCACCTCGGGATCGTCCATCACACCGCATTACGCTGGCTGAGTCAGGAATTTTATCATCCCTGGCGCAAGATGAAAGCCTTGTCGTCAACAGTCACCACCATCAAGCGATAGACAAAGTCGGCAGGGATTTAGTCGCGACCGCCTGGACATCTGATGGCCTGATAGAGGCCATAGAGGATCCTCGACCGGAAAGCTTTGTTCTGGGTGTGCAGTGGCATCCTGAATTGGGGTGGAGTGAAGATCGCTTGTCACAGGCTTTGTTCGACCGATTCATCGCGGCTACAAGAGATTACATTCGTGGAGCAGGGAAGACGGCCGGCGAGGCCCAGACGGCTTCATCATGAAGACGGCAACCACGCACGTAAGAAGGACCCGAGGAAAGAGCTGGCGTGAATCTTGATAACTTAAACTTACGTGATCGGGTTGCCATAGTAACTGGAGGCTCGCGGGGAATTGGTAGAGCCGTAGTGGAAATTCTTGCTTCATTGGGCGCACGAGTGGTTGTGAATTACGTGCGTGATCCGGCAGCCGCGGAGTTAGTTGTAAAAAGAGCGCGGGACAACGGGGCCGAGGCGTTTAAGTTTCAAGCCGATGTCGCCAACCCACTTGACGCTAAGCGGCTCATAGATACGACCGTTGAACTTTTCAGACGCATCGACATTCTGGTCTGCAATGCCGGAATTTGGCAGGGATCTCCTGTCGAGAAAATGACAGAAGAACTCTGGGACAAAACCATAGATATAAACCTTAAGGGCAGTTGGGCCGTTTGCCGAGCCGTAGTTCCCCTTATGAAAGAACAACAATCGGGAAGGATTGTCCTGGTAACTTCCACCGCCGGCCAGCGAGGCGAAGCTGGTTTTTCCAATTATGCTGCCTCGAAGGGAGGGCTTATCGCGTTTACAAAATCACTGGCCGCGGAATTGGGGGAGTGGGGAATTACCGTGAACGCTGTAGCCCCCGGATGGGTCGACACAGAAATGACTGAAAATGCTCTGGGTGACAAACAACAACGCGAATCGATTGCCCGCGCTATTCCCCTCGGAGCTATCGCGACGGCGGAGGAAATTGCCGCGCCAATTGCTTTCCTGTGCAGTGATTGGGCTCGGCATATAACGGGAGAGGTGCTCAACATAAATGGCGGTTCAGTGCTGTGCGGTTGAGGTAAAGTTTTACATTAACTTCGCTGGGGGTTTAACAGGCGTTATGGGTCGGAAAAAAATCAAGCTGGGCCTTGAGAAACTACTTGAAGAAAACTTGGGGCTGCTTCGGGGCGTTCGTGTGGGTTTGATCTGCAACCAGGCTTCAGTTGATCACAAACTTCGCCACGCGGCGGACATTCTCCATGAACATCCAGGCGTGCAGCTCAAGGCCCTGTTTGGGCCGCAACACGGAATACGGGGCGATGTTCAAGACAACATGATTGAGACCGAGCACGCCGTGGACCGTGAAACGGGGCTTCCCATCCATTCACTTTACAGCGAGACACGCGAGCCAACTGAGGCCATGCTCGAGGATCTCGATATTTTGATCTTTGACATGCAGGATGTGGGCTGCCGCATCTACACCTTTGCTTACACAATGGCGAACTGCATGAAAGCCGCTCGTCAGTTTGGAAAGAAGGTGATTGTTTGTGACCGGCCGAATCCAATCAACGGCAGGGAAGTGGCGGGAAATGTATTACAAACCGAACAAGCATCCTTCGTCGGACAATTCCCCATTCCGACGCGTCACGGAATGACTCTGGGAGAGCTCGCGCGAATGTTTAATGATCATTTTCATCTCAATTGCGATCTGGAAGTCATCAGTATGGACGGCTGGGAGAGAGATTGCTGGCTCGACCAAACAGACGCGCCCTGGGTGATGCCGTCACCAAACATCCCCACGCTTGACTCTGCAACGGTGTTCCCTGGGATTGTGCATTTTGAAGGGACGCAATTGTCCGAGGGAAGGGGAACAACGAAACCTTTCGAATTGGTGGGTGCTCCCTATATAGATCCAGATGAATACGCGCGGCAGTTAAACGATCTCAAACTGCGGGGCGTCTTTTTTAGAAGTTGCATCTTTCGCCCTACTTTTCAGAAGCACGGTGGAAAAAGTTGTGGCGGCGTGCAGATTCATGTCATTGGGCGAGACAGCTTTGAACCCGTCATCACCGGCATTGCCATGGTAAAGCTTGCTCACGATATGTATCGCACAGAGTTCCTATGGAAGGAGCCGCCGTACGAATACGTTTATGATCGTAATCCTTTTGATGTCATCGCCGGCACTTCAAGTATTAGGGAAGGTATTGAACAGGGAAGTTCTCTCGACGCGATTCATGAAAGATGGAAACCCGAGCTCGAGGTCTTTAGAGATTTACGGAAGGGCTATCTGCTTTATTAGACGTTAATGTGTGCTGTTAGGGGTCGGTGTGCCGACCGTTAAAGTTAGAAGTCAGGGTAAACAGGCGATGAAAATCACAGCTAATGTAATGTGTAAACAGAAACGCCAGGCTGGAAATGAGTTTGACACTTATGGAGGTTGACTTTGAGCAAGGTTAATGTGGAACGGCTGGAGAATACGGAAAGTGCGCCGGCTATGGCATGGGTAATGGGGACAGCCGGCTGGCTGGTGCCCGGACTAGGCCACCTGATTCAGGGAAAGTGGATACGCGGCGCAATCCTGGGAGGCGCGGTTTGGACGTGCTTTATTGTCGGCCTTTGGATGGGCGGACATTTGTTTGCAGTAGGAAACGAACAAGGGTCCTGGGCGTTGCTCCAAATACCGCCAATGGTTGCCAATCTTGGAGCGGGCATGCTTTACATTTCTTGTTGGTTCATGGGGACTGGCTTTTCGGACGACGCGGCTCACGCTGCACGTGCCACTTTTGAGTATGGAAATACGTTTCTCCTGATTGCCGGGCTGCTAAATTATCTTGCTATGCTTGACGCTTTTGACATCGCTGCGGGGAGAAAGTCATGAGACATTTCTTTGTTATGACAGCCTTTGCGCTCATGGCGGCCGTCGTTTTCGGCACGGTTACAAAAGATACAAATAGAGATCGTTTGCTTTACGGACTTAAAGTATTTGTTGAATTCCTGATCATTGGCTTAGTCTTGAGCTGGATACTCTACTTCCTTCCTTTCTGAGATTAATTGCCGGAGAGTCGGGCTTGAAATGGCTGTACTTGATACCGAAGCGCTCGTCTTAAGGACTTATAATTTCGCCGAAGCAGACAGGATTGTTGTCTGCCTGACTCGGACGGCGGGGCTGATTCGTGGAGTGGCGAAGGGATGCCGCAAGCTTAAGAGTCGATTTGGCGCCGGCCTGGAGCCTTTCACGCTCGCCAACATCACCTATTATCAAAAAGAGAATCAGGAACTCGTGTCGTTAAACCAGGTTGAGATTGTGAAATCACACTTCGATTTGTCGAGTAACGCCGAGACTCTCGCTGGTCTGGCCTATATGGGTGATCTTGTCATTGAGTTTTCGCCGCCGTACGAACCGAATGAGAAGCTTTTTAGAATGGTGAAAGCTTGCCTCGATGCTATTTCAGAATCGCAACTAGACCTCCAGCTGATCCTTCGATACTTCGAGATATGGTTACTCAAGCTTGAGGGTTACCTGCCGGACATTCGCCATTGTGGCGAATGTCATCGTGGCTTCGACGAAAAAGAGCTGGCGTTCATGGGCGCCGACACATTATTTCGGTGCCGGAGTTGTAGCCAGGGCAGGGGCGCGGCCTTGTCGCGGAGGCTTCAGACGCAGCTTCGGGCAACGCAGAAGCTAGCCCCCTATGTTTTTGCGAAGGAGTCGCGTGAGGTGCCGGCTAGTATCCATCGAGAGATGGCTGAGCTAACACATCAGCTTATCGGACGCGTACTTGAAAGACAGCCGCGCTTAAGATCTACTTTTCAATAGGCCACTTTCGAGATTAAGGCACACCTTAGAAGTTACCTTAAGTGTTTACAGCCACAAAACTAATCCCCAGATATGTATTCCGCGCCGCCCTGCCTTATGTGCTTCTCTCGTTGGTACTGCTGACTGCCATACTCTTCGCTCAGCAAGCTGGCCGATTTGCCGAGCTCGCGCTTTATACCGGCCTTCCGATTTCGGTGGCAGGCGAAGTTGCAGTCGCGCTTCTGCCCAGCGTGCTGGTACTTACTTTACCTGCGGCTGTACTTGCTGGAATCGTGATCGGCTTGGCACGCATGGGCAGTGATAGCGAAATTGTTGCTTTTCGCGCCGCCGGGGCGAGCACCTGGAGCCTCCTCTGGCCGGTTTTGCTTATCGGAGTGCTGGCCACGCTGGCCGCGACATTTTTGCATATGAGGGAGGCGCCTCAAGCTGCCCGTGACCTTCGGCGAGCCGCCGTACTAGGTGCTCTTCACAAGCTCGATTCGCCGGTAGAGCCTCGCACGTTCAACACAGAAATTCCTGGATACGTGATCTATGTAAGAGACGGCGATAGAACTCAGGGCTTGTGGGGGCGCGTTTTTATTTACGCTCAACAGCCCGACGGTTCCACACGCGTGGTCACGGCCCGGTCGGGTCGCATCGATTCGTCGGCGGAAAAGTCGGAGCTTGTATTAGCTGACGCCGTAGCCATGAAGATTCCTGGCGCGGGCACCGTCGAACGTTCGTATGTTGTCGAGCGTCTCGACCAACTTCGGATAGCAATAAACACTGGGCGCGGTGCTTTGATTGAGCGGTTGAGTAAAACGGAAGTGCAAGCTGAAGAATTGGACTGGAACGATCTAAAGCAACGAACCCAGTCAGCCTCGATCGACGAGAGAAGGGACGCGGAAAGAACGCTTCACCGGAGGCTGGCCCTCTCGACGGCTCCTTTTGTTTTTGCTTTATTCGGTGGCTTATTGGGATTGAGGGTAAGACGTGGCGGTCGCGGCGCTGGTATCCTGCTATCTCTCGGCATTGTGGTGCTTTACTACCTCATGTCTCTGCTCGGCGAATCTCTCGCCAGATTAAATAAAGTGCCGGCAATTACAGGGGAATGGATGGCTACCGCCGTAATACTCTTATTGAGCGTGATCCTCTTGCCCTTCAACGGAGTGCCACGATTTGGATGGGTGAAGCGACTGTTTAGGCCCTTGCGCCGAGACGGCGGAGAGTACCGGGCACCTGTGCCTGAACATACGCTGGGCGCTGGCCGTTCGGGTTTTCCAAGTTTACTTGATACGAGTCTCTTTCGAACTCTGGGTATAAGTTTCTTGCTTGGTTTTGTTTCGCTTGTTTCCATTTTTATTATCTTCACCCTCTTCGAGCTGTGGCGCTTTATCGGAAGCAATCATGTGCCTGCGGGAGTAGTGGCTAAGTACCTGCTTTTCCTTCTTCCATTCGTAGCTGTAGAACTGTTTCCCGCGACTATGCTGATCACCGTGCTTATCACATATGCGTTGCTGGCCCGCCGAAGTGAAGCGATTGCCTGGTGGGCGTCGGGTCAGAGCGTTTACCGCCTCATGATGCCGGGTCTGTTGTTTGCCGTCACGGTAGCTGCCGGAACCTGGTTGGTCCAGGAACACATGATGCCCTCAGCTAACCTAAAGCAGGACGGTTTGCGAGCGAGGATCCGTGGCGGTCAACCGCGAGCGATTACGGGAACGGGCCGCCAGTGGTTGGCCTCAATAGAGAACAAGCGCTTGTACTCTTATGAGTTTGATGAAGAGCGTGGACTCTTGATTGAACCTGCGGTGTATGAGCTTGACGACGAGGGAGTGCACTTGAGCCGTGTGACCACGGGTAAGTTCGGTATCTGGACGCCTGATAAGCAAATGATCATCAAGGAAGCCGAGACAGTCAGCTTACGGGGCATGCCTGCAATGAATGTAGAGAGGAAAGCTGAAAACGAGGCCCAATTAGCGAGAGTGGATCCGCCACAAGTCTTTAAGCCCACAGTTGACAAGCCCTCACAGCTTAGCGCCCGGGCTTTGAGCAGTTACTTAAAAGCCGCTAAACAGCGAGGCGTGGACGTGTCGGCCCTCACTGTCGCGCTACAGCGCAAATACGTACGCCCGTTCAGCGTGATCGTGATGGCGTTTATAGGAATGCCGTTGGCCCTGGCGTTTGGGAGAAGGGGAGCAATCGTCGCGCTGTGTGTAGCGGTAGGCGTAAGTATTGCTTACTGGGGAATTGGTGGAGGTTTTCAGCAACTGGGAAATCACGGCTTGCTGCCCCCTGAGGTGGCTGCATGGGCACCTCCCGTAATCTTCGCGGCAGCGGGAACTTATTTTCTGTCCCGCGTTCGAACGTAGAACTCAGGTGCCGGTCTCCCAGCTGGAAATATATTCCAGTTGCTCCGACGTCAAGGTGTCGATCGCAAGGCCCAGGGCTTGCAGCTTTAAGCTCGCGATCTCCGTATCAACCTCCGGCGGCAGGAGGTGTACTCCAGGCGCGAGCTCGCCCTTGCGCTTCACAAGATATTCAACCGAAAGTGCCTGGTTGGCGAAACTCATATCCATTACGCTTGCAGGGTGACCCTCGGCGGCGGCCAGGTTAATCAACCGGCCTTCTCCTAAAACCATAACCCGATGGCCGCTCGCCTTGATTTTGTACTCCTCTACGAAAGGTCTAACACTTGCCGCAGCCTCCGACATCTCACGGAGGGCCACAAGATTAAGTTCAAGATCAAAGTGACCACTGTTGCAGACGATGGCGCCGTCCTTCATGCGTTCGAAGTGCTGACCATCAATCACGTGGCGATTGCCGGTCACGGTGATGAAGATATCTCCCAGCGACGATGCCTCGGCAATCGGCATCACGCGGAAGCCATCCATCACGGCCTCGACGGCTTTGATAGCGTCCACTTCGGTGACAATCACATTAGCGCCCATGCCGCGCGCCCTTGAGGCAATGCCCTTGCCGCACCAACCGTAACCGACCACTACAATATTTCTGCCTGCCAGAAGAATGTTTGTAGCTCGAATGATTCCGTCGAGAGTGGATTGGCCGGTACCGTAACGGTTATCGAAGAAATGTTTAGTCTGAGCGTCGTTCACCGCAATCGTGGGGAAAGTGAGAACGCCTGCCGCTTCCATGGCCTTCAGTCGCTGAATTCCGGTAGTTGTTTCTTCAGTCGAGCCAATCAATTCTTTGACTTGATTAGCGCGCTCCTTAATTAGCGTTGCAACGACGTCGGAGCCATCATCGATGATTATGTCAGGATGGAAATCGAGGGCGGTACGCACATGCCGATTGTAGGTCTCCGTCGACTCGCCTTTGATTGCATAGACCGGTATGCCCCAATCGGAGACGAGAGAAGCGGCGACATCATCCTGGGTCGAAAGGGGATTAGAAGCAATAAGAACTGCTTCTGCGCCACCGGCTTGCAGCGCACGCGCGAGATTGGCTGTTTCGGTCGTGATGTGGGCGCAGGCAACAATCCTTACGCCCTTAAGCGGCTTTTCATCACCGAAGCGTTCACGGATTAACCGCAACACGGGCATTTCCCGTTCAGCCCATTCAATGCGTTGCTTGCCTTGTCTGGCCAGGCCAATATCTTTTACGTCAAATTCGAGCGAGCGTGTTGCACTCATTATTAAAATTATCCTTTTATAAACTACGACGTAGTTGAAACTACTGAACCCGCTTGAAGGTCTAAACTCCAGCAGCACTGCGAAGTGATTCAGCCTTGTCAGCCTTTTCCCAGGTGAAGCCGTTTCCTTCCCGACCAAAATGGCCGTATGCGGCCGTTGCCTTATAGATAGGACGGCGAAGATTCAATTCTTCCATAATTCCTCGCGGCGTTAGCTCGAAATTATCTCTTACGAGATTCTCCAACTGCCTCTCACTGAGCCGGCCGGTACCTTTCGTTTCTACCAAAATTGAAATCGGATCAGCAACACCGATCGCGTAGGCAAGTTGAACGAGGCAACGATCCGCAAGCCCGGCAGCGACAATATTCTTCGCTACATAGCGAGCCATGTAAGCCGCAGAGCGGTCGACCTTCGTCGGATCCTTGCCTGAAAAGGCACCGCCTCCATGAGGAGCATAGCCGCCGTAGGTATCAACGATAATCTTACGGCCGGTTAGACCCGCATCGCCTTGTGGACCACCCGTCACAAACCGACCGGTGGGATTGATGTGAAGCTTTGTATCCTTATCAAGTAGCTCTGAAGAGACAGTCTTTCGGATCACTTTTTCTTCGATTTCAGCACGCAGTTGTTCATTGGTGACGTCGGGATCGTGCTGAGAGGAGATGACGATTGCAGATGCGCGAAAGGGCCGCCCATCGCGATACTCGATGGTGACCTGAGATTTGCCGTCAGGCCTCAGGTAGGGAAGTTCTCCCGCCTTACGCGCCTCGGAAAGCCGCCTGGCCAGCAAATGGGCCAACTGTATCGGCAAGGGCATTAACTCAGGAGTTTCATTGCAGGCAAACCCAAACATCAAACCCTGGTCTCCCGCGCCCCCTGTGTCAACGCCCATCGCAATATCGGGCGACTGGCGATCAAGGGCCGAGAGAACGCTGCACGTTTCGGAGTCAAAGCCAAACTTCGCCCGTGTATAGCCTATGTCGCGTATCGTGTCACGCGCGACTTTCGTATAGTCCACGCGCGCGCTAGTTGTTATTTCCCCGGCAATAACCACTAACCCTGTGGTCACTAAAGTCTCACACGCAACGCGAGCGGTCGGGTCCTCGCTTAGGGCCGCATCCAGGACCGCGTCAGATATTTGGTCGGCGATTTTGTCTGGATGGCCCTCGGTGACGGACTCCGACGTAAACAAGTAACTTGATTCAGTACTCAAGTAGGCTCCTTCGGATAGCGAAATGAATGATAAAAAGACCGCGTAATGTAACAGTCAGCCTTCCGGCGTGTCAAGGAAGCGAAGCATATCGTGGTGGGTCAGTTTGATGTCCGATAAGCTTTAGAGCCTCTTGCAAAAGTCGCTAAAGGGAATAGCTATTTGAGAAATAAGAAAAGACACAGCGACGGATCTTTTGTCTGTAGAATGACGTTGCTTAAGACGATCACGCAGACGAAGGAAACATCACTATGTCTTTCTTGGCAGGGACGCTATCACAGTTTTGGTTAACGGTACAAGGAACGTTGTTTCCTTGGCTGGCGGCGGAACTAGGGGAGCTGAGTGAGAAGCAGAAACAGTTGGTGAAGATACTGGAGTTGCTGCAGATCGAGCGTTTCATCAAGGGTCGGCAGGGTGTGCTGGGGCGACCAGTCGAAGATCGGCAGGCGATTGCGCGAGCGTTCATAGCGAAAGCGGTGTACAACTTGGAGACGACACGGCAATTGCTGGATCGGTTAGCCAGTGACGAGAGATTGCGGCGTTTGTGCGGTTGGGAGCGGCAGCGCGAATTGCCGAGCGAGGCTACCTTCTCGCGAGCCTTTGCGGAGTTTGCGGAGAGCCAATTGCCAGCGCGAGTGCATGAGGCGTTAATCGAAAAGCATGAAAAGCCACGTTTGGTGGGCCACATCTCGCGCGATGCCACGGCGATTTCGGCCCGGGAAAAAGCAGCTAAAAAAGTGAAAAAGGCGGAGGTGCAAGCAAAGCCAAAAAGTCAGCGCCGGAAAAAAGGGGAAGCCGCCCCCAAACCTTTGACCCGACTCCAAAGGCAACCGAGTATGACCCTGGCAGAGATGCTGGCGGACCTGCCCAGCGTTTGTGATTGTGGCACCAAGCGCAACAGCAAAGGACATCCCAGTTATTGGGTGGGCTACAAGCTGCATTTGGATGTCGCTGACGGCGGCATTCCTATTAGTTGTATTTTGACTTCCGCGTCAGTCAACGACAGTCAGGTGGCCATCCCCTTGGCGACCTTGACGGCACAACGAGTCGACAATCTGTATGACTTGATGGACTCGGCTTACGATGTGCCGTCTATCAGGGAGAAAAGTATCGCCCTGGGCCATGTGCCCCTGATTGATGGACACACTAGACGAGGCGGTGAGAAACCAGAATTTGCGCCGCACGAAGCACAACGCTATAAGGAACGAACTACGAGCGAAAGAGTCTTTGCGCGTCTCAAAGAAGAGTTCGGCGGCCGC
>JBHEMV010000020.1:0-28691 GCA_046262375.1 Pyrinomonadaceae bacterium | reverse complement strand
GTGGTGCGCGTGCGCGGACCAGCGAAAGTAATGACCAGTCTGCTGTTCGGGATCATTGCCTTGACTGCAGACCAACTTTTACGCTTGGTAAGCTGACGAAGCGCAGTTAATGCAACTTACGGCCGCAGCCTAAAAGCTGTGGACAACTAGAACTCGCTCAAAAAGCGCGATCCCTTGAATGCGCAGTTGCGCTTAACCTCGAAGCCACTAATAAACTGGCGTTTTCCGCTTCGCTGTCTTGAATCTTCTGACGCGCTCGTAGTTAACGCTGCATTTTGCAAGAGGCTCTTTAGCTTGTCGTGGCGCCGCGACAAACTAAAGTTTATCGGACACTCGCAGCCAAACTGACCCACTACTAAAGATATGGTAGTGCCCAAATTTGAATTCTGCTAGGCGAGTAGTAATTCTTCTCGAATAAGCTCTCTTGCTTGGGCGAGCTGTAGGTTTCCAAGTGTCTCGTGGTGGATCTGAAAGCGATTGCCGCAAGAAGCGCAATGGAGAATGTCGAAGTGATGGGTCGCGTCGCATGAAGTGTGACAGCGGAGTGTGGTCAGCATGGCAGACTGGGCTAATATTGTCGTCCCAGAGAAGGCCGAAAAAATTCCAGAACTAAGGCTCCGACGGTTCCGGTAACGTATGTTTTCGTTTTTGCCTACTATCAAGGGCAAGTGCGGCTTGCAAAACTATTGCTATCAATTCCAGTGCTATTAGTGCCCATAATACTCGCTTCGGATGCAAGAGTTTTTGTATGGTGGGACAAAAAAAAGGGCGTCACCGATCCCCATCGGCAACGTCCATACTCACAATCTTTGGGGGATCGCAAGGCGCGCCAGGCACGCTTCTCAGGAGAGGAATCACTCTACCCTGAGTTGCGTGCCGACGCGGGCGAGGCTCCATGAAGTTGAAAACCCGCCTGCTCTTCACATTTGCAACTCACGTTCCGTATTTTTGCAGGAGGCATCTTGATTGAAACCGGCGGTTTTCAACGATTCGTGGTCAGACGAACGACATAGTGAGAACAATAGAGGACACACGCCGTCCCCACTCTGCGACTCGCCGCCCCGCCTACAGTGGTTTGATAAGTGTTCGTTAGGCCTGCCCGATAGCGTACACCTAGCTAGTTCCCGCCCCGTCGGTAGACTCCTGATTTTCAAGTTAGGACACTACCAGGCATATGGGTACAGTTCGGCTTGAGTTTGATGGAAAGCTGGCGAATGAGAGTCTCGTAGAGACGCAAATTGGTCCATTGAGAATATTGTTGCTCTGTTGGATTAGTGTGATATAAGCCTCGCGCTCACTTAATTTCTTCCAGGAGTCTCCCGATTGAGTGACCCGCTTAACGAGAATCGCCGTGCTTTGCCCCGTTATAAGGTGTGGATTGCCTGCAGTGTTTTACCAGGATTAGCTGACGCGAATCTTCGCGAGCAAGCAGTTTTGGGTTACGTGCAGGATCTCAGCAGCGAAGCTGTCGCCGTTTTACTTCCCTCAAATGAAACATACGGTGTGGACGCTTCGAGTCTGGGAAAGCAAGTTAAAATGACTTTAGCCCTGCCGGTTGGTTACGTCAGACTTTCCGCTACTTTGGTTCGTTACTCGCAAGATGACTCCGGGAAGTATCTTTTCGTGTTTAGAATTGAGGAATCAAAAGAACGGAGTAAGTACCAGGAGTATTTGGACTCGCTTCAGTCCTGAGTAGCTTGTTTCAACATTGTGAAGATCCACCGCCAACAAATGTTGTGTGACAGATTGCATGATGGGCGCAATGGAAGTTCTGGTTCATCTCCGATATTTCACGAAGCCTGGGAAGGGAACTGGGGTCTGCCGATTTTGAGCAAGCAGAGGTAGCCAATAGCCAATTACTACGTCCCGCGATGCTAATAAGACCTCAACGCCTTTCGCGAAATCGGTTCAAAGCAATGCCTACATGCCGATGCCTTTGAGATGATACCGCTCTGTATCGTAATGGCGATCGACGTCCACTGTGTTGATCTTTCCCAAAACCTCCGAGATGTCGACAAGGGATAGGTCGCATGCCGGTGCAATTCCGCGAGCTGAAATCATCATGCCGAATTGGTTTTCGGCCACGGCATCGGCAGCGCGCGCTCCGAAGAGCAACCCCATGATGCGGTCAAT
Source organism: Pyrinomonadaceae bacterium (assembly GCA_046262375.1). GTDB lineage: Bacteria > Acidobacteriota > Blastocatellia > Pyrinomonadales > Pyrinomonadaceae > PSRF01. The sequence continues at coordinate 26,558 of JBHEMV010000020.1, read as the reverse complement.
CGGGCTCGGTGGGCCGCCGCGTTGCGGATGGCCCAGCATCACCGTCCGCGATTCGTAAGGCGTTTCGCTCACAATTCTTCGGGCCAGCACCTCACTAATTCCTCCCAGCCGTATATGTCCGAAGGCGTCGCGACGATCATCAAGAGTGACCATCTCACCATCCTCAGCCCGTGCTCCTTCAGCTACGACAATCACAGAATACCGCGGCCGATTCGCCCGCCCTCTGGTTACTCCGGGTTCCCCAAGCCGGTCCCGGAGAAGGTGAAACACTTTCTCATAGCGAAACGGATGTTCTGGTATGAGGATGAGGTGAGCTTGACCAGCAGCGCCGGACCATAGAGCCAGGTGTCCGGCGTGGCGTCCCATCACCTCGACAATCTGCACCCACCCATGTGAACCGGCAGGGGTTCGGGAGCGTTCAATTACCTCTGAGACATTGCGAAGTGCAGTGTCAAACCCGAGTGTGTAATCAGTGCCGGCCAGGTCTTTGTCTATTGTCTTTGGGACGCCCACGATCGGTATTCCATCCAGAGCGAGTTTGGCTGCGACGCCCAGGGTATCTTCACCACCGCAAACGACGATTGCATCAAGTTTGAGTTTCTTAAAGTTTTCAATTACTTCTTCAGACCTGTCTTGCGACTCACCCTCTTCGGTCAAGTGCTTGAAGGGATTTGTTCGGGACGACCCGAGGTTGGTTCCACCATCGCGGTCCCAACGTCGAACGGTTTCGCGGTTAAGCGGCATCACTTCAGGCAGAGGATTCAACAAACTCCTCCAGCCATCGAACAGACCGACTACATTTTGCCCGAGTTCCGAACCACGATAGACCAATCCTTTTATCGCCGGATTCAATCCGGGAGCATCGCCCCCGCCAGTCAACACTCCAACTCGCATGTGCTTAGACATCAACCAATGCCATCCTCCGTGCCGGGATTATGCCTCACGCGCGCTTCTGTCACGCGGCCACCGTACAGGTGAATTCCTGGCGTCTGAGAACTAAATCGTCTTACATTCTACTCGATTGATGCCATTGAACAGCGCGTCCGCACAATATTGTTAAGCAAAAGTGCTTACACTCCGAACGCACCTCGGTTGTGGCAGTAAGCCAGGTCTGCCTGGAGTGTTGAAAACAAAAAAATCCGGTTACGTAGAAGTCCTGACATGCGTAAAAGTCATGACATGACGTTTTGGGTACCCGTCATGAGATTTACGTAGCCCGGAAAGGGGGTAGGTTGGCTCCCTTTGTCATTGGGCATATCGCTGCTGTTTGCAGTTGGTCTAATAGCTCTAGAATAACTATTGACAACTGGTAATCGATAGGAATATCGTCGGCGCGCTCAATAGCTCTTCTGCCAACGAGGGCCTTACCTTCGTTGATTTTATGTAACACCTTCTTCCCGCAACACCCCAGCTCAAGGGAAGTGTTTTGGGCTCTTCGCTGAACTTCAGCGGCTACTTGCATTCTTCTCGGCGAAAAAGACGTGAACGACTTGTCTATCTTTTTTATCCGATCGTGAACGTATTTTCAGCTCAAGGATTCCAGGAGAGACTTCATGAAGCACTATAGGGCAAAGATATTAGTCGGGAATTTAATTTTGCTGCTGAACGCAACGGGGGTGTGAGATGGCGATTCCGATTCCTGGCCCTCTGATCGAATTCATTCTTCTGGGGCCGTTGGATGATCGGCGACAATTACAGGATTCACCCATTCTTGGCGATGTGTGGGTTGAGTTTGGCAAGAAATCTTCCGAAGACCTGGACGTTCTCATTGCGCCCTATCGAGGCCAGCATGCGGGCATCGTGGCTGCGGCCATCGACGATGGATTAGGACTCGCTGATGACCGGGCTAACATTGCCTTCTTGCAGGGCCTCGTCGTTGCCCGCTTGACGTTCGAAGAGGTTCTACGGGTAGTGGTGCCCAAGACAAAATGGTGGATCGACAAATGGAGCAAGGCCGGCGATATCACGGCAAACCAAACCAGGAAGGACGCACAAAACGAAAGCGAGGGAAAGGCCGGAGCTGCTTTAGGGCATGAGCTGGATTCGTACGACGCCGATAAAGTGAAATCCGTACTCACCAAGATTTTAGGTTCAGCAGCGGACTGGCACTCGAAACGCGGAACCCGCCGCTTGCAGGAATTGCCCTCTATGGACCGGTTTTTGGCGCTGACCGGGCTGATCCTTTGGGCCGGCAATTCACCATCACCTGAGAACTCGCCCGCAAATCAAGACGGACAAATTTTACACGTTCTGGAAAAGGCGAATGCGGAGGAGATATCCCATCTACTCGGTGATCTAACGGGGAAAATGTTGAAGGATTCAACACGTGACCCGCTAGTCTGGCAGGTTTCACTCAACCGTAGAGCGATGCCGGCTCTTAGCAAGTCGATTCCCGCTGTCAAGGCCGATGCGGCCAAAACTCTTTTCAAAGTCAATTGCAGTGAGATTGGCTGGGCTGTAATCGATTCAGGAATTGACGGCGACCATCCAGCTTTCCAAAAGGAAGACGGCACGGGCAGTCGTGTCAAGAGAAGTTTTGATTTCAAAAATTTCCGCAGAATTGTGAGCCTCAGCAATTCCAAGGAGACGATACGGAAGGCGAATGTCCAACTGCTCTTGCAGCATAAGGATTCGCTCGTGCGAGCGCCCAGCGATCCAGAAGGCGATCTGAAGAGATTGGCAGATGGTGCACGAAGCCGAGGTCCCGTGCACTGGGAGCTGGTTGAGAAGTTCGTAGAAATCAAACCTGGCACACCACCGCAAACCAATCACGGCACGCATGTGGCGGGGATCATCGGCGCCAGTAAAGAAGCCGCAAAGAAGGTCGCGCCCAGGGCCACCGATGACTTCGCCGACGGGATGTGTCCGGATATCTCGCTCTATGATTTCCGCGTACTCGGGCCAGAGATCAAGGATACCGAGTTTGCGATCATTGCCGCGCTTCAGTTCATCCGGTACCTGAATGATCGAGACAATTTTTTTACGATTCACGGTGCCAATCTGAGCCTGTCGATCCCACACGACGTACGCAATTTCGCCTGCGGCCGCACGCCCATCTGCGACGAGTGTGAGCAGGTGGTGAACAGTGGTGTCTTCCTGGTGGCAGCCGCGGGTAACCACGGATATCAGAGTTTCCAGACCAAGGAAGGATCGTATGATAGCTATGCCGCCTTCAGCATCACTGACCCGGGCAATGCGGATTGCGTGGTCACGGTCGGCGCCACGCACCGTTTTTGGCCGCACACCTACGGAGTCAGCTTTTTCTCGAGTCGCGGGCCAACGGGTGACGGCCGGCTTAAGCCCGACCTCGTCGCGCCGGGCGAGCGCATCCGTGCGCCGCTGCCCGGCAATCACAATCTCGGGGGCAACTGGGGCGATCTCGACGGTACCAGCATGGCTGCGCCGCACGTTAGCGGCGCGGCTGCGATGCTGATGGCACGCTATTCGGAGTTAACCGGGCAGCCGCGGCGAATCAAGCGCATTCTATGCGAAAGCGCTACCGATCTCGGTCGTGAGCGTAGTTTTCAGGGTTATGGCATGCTCGACGTGCTGCGTGCATTTCAATCTATCTAGGAAGGGAAGGGGACGACCATAATTTTCAGCCTGGAAGTTATCCGTGCTCTCAAGGGTGATTGCCTCTTACTGCACTACGGCTCCGCCGACGATCCGCACCTGGTGATGATTGACGGCGGACCGAGGGGCGTATACACCCCGCACCTGAGACCGCGTATTATGAAAATCAGAAAAGCACGGGGTCTGGGCGGAAAGGAACCGCTCCCGGTTGATCTGCTCATGGTGAGTCACGTAGATGACGACCATATCCAGGGGATTCTCGACCTGACCAGGGAGCTGATCACAGCGAAAAAAGACTCCGCTCTGCAGCCCGTGCAGGTGTTCAGCCTTTGGCATAATAGCTTCGATAACTTAATTGGCAACAGCCCTGACGAGCTAACCGCTGCCTTCAAAAGTCAATTCGGCGCAGCTTCGATGGCGGGAGAACTGCCCGATGACGTGACCATCGATGCCGACGACCAGGATCTGGAGGAGGAGACAATCGTTTCCACTCTTAAGGTCCTGGCGAGCATTGAACAGGGCTCGCAGTTGCGCAGCGATGCCGAGAGTCTGGCTGCCGAGAGTATGGGTTTTGAACGGAATCCCGAATACGACGGTAAGCTGATTATCGCCACCGAGGAGAATAGTGAAGCCCTTGACATGGGGGAGGGGCTGAAATTCACCGTGGTTGGGCCCATGGTGCCCGAGCTGGAAAAGCTACACAAAAAGCACGAAGAGTGGCTCATCGCTCTGAAGAAAAAAGGCAAATCGCCGCCCGAGGCGCTGGCGGCCTACGTCGATAAGTCGGTTCCCAATCTTGCGAGCATCGTGGTCCTGGCTGAATTTGGCGATAAGCGCATACTGCTGACAGGCGACGCCCGCGGTGACAAGATCCTGGAAGGATTGGAGTTCGTAGGCCTCCTGAAGAAGAAGGGCAAAATGCATGTAGACCTGCTGAAAGTTCCACACCATGGCAGCGCCAACAATCTGGACGATGACTTTTTCGAACGCATCACTGCCGATCATTACGTGTTCTCAGGCGACGGTGAGCATGGCAATCCGGAACGCGAGTCGCTGCAAATGCTGCTGGATGCGCGCGGTGACGCCGATTACACCATCCACATCACCTATCCGATCGACGATATCGACGTCGAGCGAAAGAAGGACTGGGAGAAGGAGCAGACCAAGGAGAAGAACAAGAAAAAGAAAAATCCGGACAAGAAGGTTAGAGCTAATTGGTCGCGCAAGAAACACAGCCTCTCGGCTTTATTCGACGATAATGAGGACTTTGCGAAGAAGGTTCGCATCGTCGAGGTTGACGAACCGCATGTTGTCAATCTTCTTGAAGAGGTCGGATTCTGACGACCTTGAGTAGCCGCCTCATCCTCCGCTACTAGTTCCGCGTGTTGACTTTACGTAACCGGAGTGAAACGCTCAGCAAATACGATATTAGACTTTCTGTTTTGGTACGGCTTTGCCTCGTAAGTCGGATTATGCGTCGATTTATGGGGCAACACTCGTGCTGCCTTCAAGAACCCTTTCCTTGGCAGACCTCTTCGGGTGGACTTCAAATATGAAACCTCTCCTTCCCTCATCCAGTAAGAAAGTATGAAGGAGACAACATGGAACTGCTGGAGCGTTTCGCGCAAGGCGAGCTCGAAGCTTTCGAGACACTGTTTCGACAGTTCCAGGGCGAAGTTTTCGGCTGGATCATCCGCATTGTTCGGGATCCAGGAATCGCTGAGGATCTTACGGTGGAGACGTTTTGGCGAATGTATCAGGCTCGATCGCGATTTGACCCGGCCCGCAGCTTTGGCGCGTGGGCCAGGCGAATCGCAACCAATGCAGCTATCGATTACCTCAGGACCGTCCGGCCGGAAGTATTACTGACAGAAAATCAGGCCCAGGTAGTGCCCCCTAACCCGGCTGTCCAGCGGGATACTCGAGATCGGATTGAGCAGGCCTTCACTTACTTACCGGCGAAACTCCAGGTTGTCGCGAGGTTGGCGCTCATTGAAGAGCAACCTTATGAAGAGATTGCAGGAGCGCTGGGAATCTCGGTGGGTGCTGTTAAGTCGCGCGCCTTCCGCGCAGTCCGTCTGTTGCGAAGAAAACTGAAACGAATGGGTCTTGAGCCATGAACGAACGGAATGATGAAAAACTTCGAGAACTCCTGAGAAGCGCTGTTGCGCCGATCGCGGATACCAGATTGAAACAAGACCTGTGGCCACGAATGCTCGGGAAGCTGGACGAGCAAACCATTCGAGCATCCTGGCTTGACTGGGCACTGATCGCACTGCTGCCGGTGTGGTTCTTTCTCTTCCCGGAAGTGATCCCGGCACTGCTTTACCACTTATGATGAGGAGGACTTCATGAACAAGCACCCTTATCTGCGCGCCTATCTGGCAGGCATCGCAGTGCCCACCATGTTTATGCTGATTGTATTGACCTTTTTTATTATCGCGCGGTTTGTTTACAACGTCCCGGTCGTCATCGAACGGCTCCTGGTCTTCCCGATGGCTGTGGTGCCCAACCTATGGGGCGTCTGGAATGTACTCTATGTTCGGCTCGACTCACGTCATCGCCTGCCTCTTGGCATTCACGGCGTAGCACTCATCTTTCTGCTGGTGCCGGCCGGACTCACGCTCGCGAAGGCACTCGATCTCTGGATCGTGACGCCAACGTTGGTCATCACCATCCTTCCTGTCGGGCTTATTGTTTATTACCTCGCCTGGAAGCACATCGTCGGCTTCTTCAACCGACTTTTGGGGGTCGGATGATCTGGGGTCATAAGTACCGGGTGATCGTGGGCGGCAAAGCCGAGGCCCAGCAACGGAGGACTTTTGAGGCAAAGCCACTTGGTACATAATATGTATTATCAGACGCAACTTATATAGAGGCCTGTTTGGGTGGTTCAGTAGGGCCTCCAGTCAAGTAAAACTGCAAAGAGTTATCAAGTTAAAGTACGAAGTCCCCTGTTTAGACGCCAAATTTCGGCGTTTGCCTAGGTGTTCCAGATCCACTCCCAAGGTACGGCGTCGGTGGCTTGACCACATTTGTGGCCACGCCGTAGAGTGGCGCATCCATTTTTTATTGAACCAGGTTCAGGAGAGGGTTCTGGTCTGTGGCTATCAAAGTTGAAAACCAATCTGAGAGAAAGCTGCCGCCGAATACGATCAGTCTCGTCGAGGAGGCCTTTGACAGCCTTCCACGAGAGCACACGCGCGGACTGGAGCGCATAAGGCTTATTGAATTCATATCCGACCCGCGGCTTAAGAACACGTTTCAGGCTTCGGAGCTCCCTGGACTCTATCATCCACGCCAGGGTCCAAAAGGAGCTTGGTTAGAAATAGCCCTGGGTGTCCTGTTGCCCGGAAACAAGCCAATCCACAAACGCATCGTTCCGCGTCTTTCTTTCAAGGGCAATCTCACTGCGACAATTTTTTCGCTTGTCGGGCAGCACTACCATTTCACGTTAAAGCATTCGCTTAAGAAGGGTCAGCTTGAGCCGGCGGTGAGGGTGTACACAGAAAAGCAGCTTAAGGCCTGGAATGAAAAGAAGCACTCGTTTCGAGCCCGGCTTTTCAAACCCTTACAGCCAACACTGGAGCGCTGGGCCAAGGGATTACAAAAGCGAGCCGCCGCGGAGAAAAAGAAAGGCGCCAGTGCCAGGTGATCGTTTCTTGCCATTTGAGGCGACTCCTTGGAGTGCGGCAGCTTGGCGCCGCTTTTGGTTGGGAGGCATTCACCCTTGGAAAGCTGCGACAGGTCGCAGCACTCGGGACCGGTCCTGCTTTTCTTCCGCGAATCCAAGAGCGGGGGCAAGCCCACCTTCCCAACCTGGAGCTGATTTTAATTGAACGATCCTTACCGGGTTGAATGCCGCCCGAAATTTGAGGAAGCCGTAGAGAACTACGATCGTGGAAGTGCGCGACCCGTGGACCTGAAATTTTTTGAAGCCTGCACAGCGAAACCGATCATTCCGGTCGGTGGTTGCCACTGTCGATGCTCTTGGCGACAGACCTTAACGCCTGAGCAATGTCGTGTGAGTCGACATTGGTTCTGCGAAAGCGAACTTCCAAACTAAACTCTTTATTAGGTGAAACAAATTTAAAGATAAACGGCTTTGCTTCGGTACCTACACGCGGTCCCATTTCCTGCCGTCTCACTTCCCTCGCGTCGTCGCGCGTGAGTCCCTTTGAAGTTATCTGCTTCGCCAGCCTCCTCATTCCCTCTTCGTCGGGCTGACGAACAATCTGCAGCAGCATAGACTTTGCCGAAACATCCGCCTGGCGACAAAGGTCGCGCACGTCGGCCGGTATAGCAGCGATGGAAAGCGCTTCGGTAACCGTACTTCTGCTCTTCCCTACTTTGCGCGCTACTTCCTCGTGCGTGTAACCGAACCTTTCACATAAAGCCATCAAGCCATCGGCCTCCTCCCACACCGTCAAATCCTTGCGCTGCATGTTTTCTATTAGCGCGATCTCAGCAACTGAGCCCTCATCAATATCCATTTCCACGCACGGCACTTCCTCGAGGCCGGCTGCGCGGGCTGCTCTGAAACGACGTTCACCGGCAATAATCATCCAACGCCCGGTTGAGCGCGATGGCTTCACAAGCAAGGGCTCCAACACACCCTTCTCGGCAATAGAAGCCGTGAGTTCGGTCAAATCTCCAAAGTCAACACGAGGTTGTTCCGGATTGGGGTCAAGCTTGTTCAGGGCGATCATCCGTCCCACTGCGGCGGGTTGATGCTGCGACAACTCCTCAACATAGTGGGCGTCGTGGCGCATTTGAAGTCCTGTCGGCAGTCCCCTTTTAGACACGGCTCATTACCTCGTCACATAAATTTGCATATTCGATTGCGCCCGATGAATTTGGAGCAAAACTAAAGATCGATTCCTTATAGGCGGGCGATTCCTCAAGTCTGACGCTCTTGGTTATTACGGTCTCAAATAGCTTTGGGCCAAAAACTTTCTTGATCTGGTCGTGTACCTCGCGCGCCAGCGTAGTTCGTTTGTCGTGGAGAGTCACAAGGACACCCAGCAGTTCAAGATTGGGATTCGGACGCGCCTTGACCTTTTCTATAGTTTCGAGCAGATCGTCTGTGCCTTCGAGAGCGAAATAAGACGATTGAATAGGAACCAGGACATGCGTCGCGGCAACAAGCGCGTTAACGGTAATCAAGCCAAGTGTGGGTGGCGTGTCGATAACAATGACGGAATACTCCTGGCTGAAGGGTCCCAAACGGTCCTTGAGTCGAAATGGAGCATCAAAATCACCGATCAGCTTTGACTCCAGCTTCGCCAGATTGATACGCGCAGGGATGATGTCCAACCCTTCAACCGGCGTTCGGTAGACTGCTCGTTCCACCGGCGCCTGCCCGTCCGTCATTAGTTCATAGGCAGATCGCTCGACTGAGAGCGGATCAAGAAAAGAGATGGAGCTGTTTGCCTGCGGATCTAAATCCAGTAGAAGGACACGTTTTTTGACTCTGGCGAATGCAGCAGCCAAATTGATGGCAGTGGTAGTTTTTCCCACGCCACCTTTTTGATTTGCGATCGCAATTATCATTCGCTACACATCGACAAAGTTTCGGTTGCACCACTTCCAACTAAGCCAAAAGAGTCGGCGAGCTAATTCACATCGGCAGATCGCCTGCTTCGCCAATTACATCCGGCCACTCTTCTTCACCCAGAGCTGATTCTTCCCCTCCCTCTTCTGACGGGACGGTATTTCGCGACGCTTTAATCACATCTGCATCAACATAGATAGGACAATCCGCGCGCAGCGCGAGGGCAATTGCGTCGGAAGGTCTGGAATCCAGGACCATGCGGTTGCCATCACTCATGCGCATTTCGATGACTGCAAAAAACGTATTATCGCGCAAACTCGTTACCACGACCCTTTCCACTTGAATGCCCAGCTCGATGATTAGGTTGCGCAGGAGATCGTGGGTCATCGGACGAGGAGGTGCAATCTTTTCGATTTCAAGAGCAATAGCATTCGCTTCATAGGCGCCCACCCAAATAGGTAACATCGTATCGCTGTCGACATCCTTCAATATTATGATGGGTGTGCCGCTGTTAGGATCCATCATCAGCGCTCTGATTTTTACTTCGATCTCCATAACCGCTACCTCGTGTCTCGCACCCCTCGGTCGTGCCCTGGATCAGTTCTAATGATTGCTTATTAGTTGGCCATAAAGGCTGTTAGGCTTGGCCTGCGAAATTAACACGTCGACTATCTCCCCGGGTTGTGTTTGATGAGCTCTGAAATTCACGACCTTGTGGCAGGTTGAATGACCGGCCATGTCTTCCTCAGATCTCGCGCTCTTCCTTTCAGCGAGGACGCTTACGGCTCTGCCTACGTAATCCTGGTAAGTTCTATTCTGTAGCGCCGATTGCAATTCCTCAAGAGCCAGAAAGCGCGCTGTCTTTTCGGTTTCAGGCACTGCATCATCCATCTTTGCCGCAGGCGTTCCCGCACGTTTCGAGTATTTGAAAATAAATAGAGCGTCGTATTCGCAACTGCGAACCAGACTCATCGTTTTTTCAAAGTCCTCTTCGGACTCCCCGGGAAAGCCGACAATAATATCGCTAGTCAACGCTAGCCGGCGTTTAGAACATTTAATGCCTTCCACTAGCCTCAAATAGTCTTCCGCCGTGTGGCCGCGCCGCATTGCCTTCAAAATCCGGTCGCTTCCCGACTGTGCAGGCAAGTGAACCCAATCACAAAGATTCGGATATTCCTCAAGCGCGCACACTATATCAGGATGGAAGTCTCTGGGAAACGAAGTCGTGAATTTGATTCGCTCCATCCCGGTGCCGGCGACAGCTCTCAGCAAGCGTGAAAAGGGCGTGGCTCCCGAATAAATCTCAAGTCCTTCCTGCGACTTCGGACGATAACTATTGACGTTCTGACCAATGAGGTGAACTTCCTTATAACCAAGTGACCTCAGGTTCCGCACCTCCTCAACGATTTCCCGCGCATTCCGACTTTTTTCCCGGCCACGCGAATAAGGAACGATGCAGAACGAACAAAACTTGTTACAGCCTTCGATGATCGGGACAAATGCGACGTAGGGAGAACGCCGTTCCGCGGGCGAGATGTTCCACACTTCACCTTCCCCGCGTTCCTCTAGATCAATTACGGACACTTCCCCTCCCTGCACGCGTTCAATCAAGGAAGGTATGCGGTCAGTCGCGCGCGTTCCGATGACCAAATCGACGGCAGGAGAATTTTGGAAGATAGAAGAACCCTCCAACTGAGCCACGCAACCCATCACACCTATTACAGGTTTCTTTTTAGTCGTCGGGCTCGAAAGCTTACGAACCTCACCGATTCTCCTGAGAACTTTTCGTTCGGCACGCTCTCTGACTGAACACGTATTGAACAAAACGACGTCAGCAGTGTCTGCTGAAGACGCAAGGTCGTAGCCCGCGTTTCGCAAAACAGTTGCGGCGCGCTCCGTGTCGGCGACGTTCATTTGGCAGCCAAACGTCTCGATGTAAACTTTGGAGCTCATTTACAGAAACATAGCGACGAAATCATATCTCGTAACGCAAGCTGTTAGTTTGCGGACTCTGGGGTTAGACCAATTTAAGTTTGATAACTGCTCCAGGCGCGCAAACTAACAGTTTGCGTTACATCAAACTAAAATGCTACCAATTCGCCTGTAGTCTAGCAGAAATTGGAAGCCAAACGCGATACCAGGCTTTTTGCTTTGTGCTTAATGATTGGCGAGTGATCGTCAACTTGACCACCAGTTCCTGCACGAGTAGGATTGCGCTCGAGTTCCCCAATTCCAACGCTATTGAGAGGTCCTTCATGTCCTTTAATAAGGTTATTCTTGTTGGAAATCTTGGCCGCGATCCTGAACTGCGTTACACACCTCAAGGCACGCCTGTTTGCAGTTTTAGCATGGCGACAAATGAGCGGCGCAAGGACAAAACCGGCGAAATGCAGGATCAGACGACGTGGTTTAAAGTGACCCTCTGGGGACGTCAGGCGGAAACCGCCTCACAATATCTAACGAAGGGCCGCCCCGTTTATATCGAAGGAAGGTTGCGCGTAGAGGAGTGGACCGATCGAGACGGAAAGCCAAGACATACCCTCGAGGTTAACGCTACGGACATGCAATTTATTGGTGGCGGCAGAGGAGAACAAGAACCGCCAATGGAGCGAGCTGCCGCAGCAGGCGCCTCGACCGAGCAGCAGACCGATGTAGCAGACGACGACATTCCTTTTTAGCGCGTGCTCGAATAATTGTCCTTCAGGACGGGCGGGCAAATTCAATGAAAAGAATCAAGTAGCCAGTTACCAACACAGACGCGCCCAACGCGTAATTCCTTTTCCGAATTCATCAAGATAGGCCTCCTAACACGGCTAACACGGGTCCCGCCGGGCTTCTTACCTCCGAATCTTATGAAAGGCGATTCTTCAAGCGGATCCAATTGCTTTTTGGATGACCTCCCTATTAATATTGGCCAGCGGGAACAAGTTTTATAAATCGAATCCAGTAACAGGTTCACCTTGTGCCTGGATCGAATATCGACTCTCCCGGTTCATCACCATGGAGGCTTCCTCTGCCGGTTGACCTAAGGACGATTGCTATGAAATCAGAATTGTTCGTCATTCTATTAGTAGTCGCGTTCAGCGTGGCCGTAAGCGTCGCTTGCAAAACGGCATCAGCTCCACCACTATCCGCCTCCGCCAGGTTGCTAAATAGCGAAGCGCCCATTGATGGCACCGATCCTCCACACGCCGTTGACATAGCTGGAAAGGCAATTCCGGCATCAAGCGCGACCCAGCCGGACAAACCAATTATCTTGGCGAAAGACAGTGAAGACCCGAAGTGGGGGGAACTTAAAACAGATGCCGCTTTTGACCATGCCAAACACAATACTGATCTGACCCACACTCTCGACGGCAAGACGTTGACGACTTGTGTTGAATGTCACCATACGGAACAACCTTCAGCATCTGGTAAAATGTATCTCAAGCTTTTTGAGAGGAAGGAAGCACTCACAACCGCCCAACTCGATACCTCGAAGCAGCCTGTGAAGTCTTGCCGCGTTTGCCACTTTCAGGTGTCGACAGATGAAACGGCTCAGTTTCCGCCTAGAGGCGTGAAATATGCGAAGGAGACAGGCAAACCCCCGTCAGGGAAGTTGACTAACGACGTGGCTTATCACCTCAACTGTATTTCCTGCCACGACACTGCTAAGAAGCGGGATGCAACCTTGAAAGCTCCACAGCAATGCGACGAGTGTCATAAAAAGAACTCCTAGATTCTCAATAATTACCAGAACGAATAGCTCAGGAAACAGTAGCCACATTGGCGTGGTAGCTTGTGAACCGGGCGTCCAAAAACAGCCAGGTTCCGAGAAGTTCTCATTTGTTCCATCAGAACGTGTAGCGCAGAAAAACGGTCGCTACGTTCGCATGATAGCTAGCATAACGCGCATCCTGGAAAAGATATTTCGGAGTCTCGCTGGTGAGATTTCCATGCACGTAGGGCTGGAGAACGTTGAAGCTGAAGTCATCCTGCGTGTATGGTTCATACCAATAACGGGCGCCTATCTCGAAACTCTCGTTTATACGGCGCGTGATGACGATATTCACGTCCTGGCGCCGTACCACGGTATCGGGATAGGGATTCGCCCCCGCATGAAGGACTGAATCTGGGCGAACAGCGAACGGGTTTACGGTACTGATTCGGTCGCGGGCAAAGGAAAGTGCATAGGAAAGATCAAACTGCCACTTTCGCAGCTTTCCTTCCTGGGGCGCCGCGTTGATCCCAAATTGAAAACTGTCCAGACTGCTTCGGCTGGTGCGCTCCCAGGTATTGGCGAACGGGTATTGAGAAAGAGTGCCCTGAACGATAGTGCCTGGAGGAGCGGGCGGGTTGGGCAGGAGATGCGCAAGGTCGCGATACGCGAAGCTGTTGGTCTCCCGTGAATAGTTGGCATAGAGGAAACTTCCGTTCTCGAACGCATGTGAGAACTGGGCATCGACAAACGAGAAGCGATTGAAGAGACGCCCGTAAAAATTCTTGTCGTGCTCGTCCCCCAGGTAGCGATAAGAAGCCGAGAAACTCGTGCTGGGGCCCCTCAGCAACTCCAGCGTAAGGCTTCCGTCATTTCGGATTCGATCGTTCTCATCATACCGGCGCAGAAGATTGAATTCCATGGGGACGCCTACGTTCATCACCGTGAATCGCGTGACTTCCCACGCCGATGTGACACCACCCGGGGGAGAACCGGCGAGATTAGCATTAAAGGACAATGGCTGGGTGTTGTACACCAGCGCGCGTCGGTTCGAGTAACGGTAGTCTAATTTAAGTCGGAGGGTCGTGACGGGTTTTGGCTCAACGGCTGGGGTTGCGCCAGTGTTTTTTCTTCCTCCTGAAAGAATCGTCTCAAAATCCAGCCGGGTTCTAATGCTGTGCTCATTGTTACGGTTCACATCCCGAAACTTGCGGTTCCAGATCTCCCACTCATAATCCATTTTCCAGGTCAGCTGCTCCAGAACATCCCATTGAAAGCCGGCTTCAACATTTTGGTGTCTAAAATCCCAATCGAGGTTCTCGATCGGCAAGTTGTAGAAATCTGTCGCCGCTGCGCGCCACGTCGTATCGCCAAATGCGGCATATCCCGGGAACACGATCTCGGGTGTTTGATTGTCCAGGGACTGCGAACGGTACTGACCTGTGAAGGTGAACTTTTTTCTGCGGTTCACCAGGGCATACTCCTGGGTGATGTTTCGCATTTTCGCGTTCGGACTACTCGCTGGAAGCTGACTTACGTCGGTGGGATTAGTGACCGGAGAGGCTGCGTCCCAGTGCCTGGGCACGATGGCTGTGTTAAGTGTCCAGGGGACGAAATCGTCATTCTGGGTCCAGTAGGCCAGCGAGAAAAGGCCGCGGAATTGAGTCTGCGGCGTCAGGTCCACTTTGGCCCAAACACTGATGGTGTGAGAATCGTTGTTTGGATCCAGGTCGGTCTGCCACCGAACCATGCGGAATCTATTCGAAGCCCCGCATGTTGGCGCGGCCGGATTCGCCGGATTAGGACGACATCCCTCCTCGTCAGTGACCCGAAAAGGGTTTTCGAAAATCAGCGATCCGATACGGTTGCGAAAGAGCGAAAGATCGTAGTCCACACCCGCGCTCCATCGTTTGCCGTGAAACTGCGCTCCCACCTTGAGCTCGGTCGTCCGCTGGTCGAGGGGCTCCAGAAACTCTTGTCCGATCCCTTCCCATGCACCTCCTATATCTGTGAGGGGGGGCGACGGAACGGGTCGCCGGACAAATGTGCCGGCGGACATGGGGCGCGACCCGCGATTGCGCAGCCAGCTAAACTGGGCATGCAACTCGACCTTATCCGAGGGTTGGTAACTCTGCCTGAATATAGCTTGATCCCGGCGGAGCCGCACATCGGTTATGGGCGCAGTCTGCAGCTCCTGGCGAACGACCCTGGGCAATTCGGCGGTCGGAAGTATGCGCGCTTCCGGAGTTGAAAGGGCCTGAAGGCGCGCTCGCAGCGTAGGGCTGACTTGATACACCCCCGGCGCAGTTTGCTGCAGGAAGGATTGTCCGCTGCCGAAGGAATGAGGCACCTGGTCCCAGACAAATTGCGTTCGATATTTTCCAATCCTCCCTCCGTCCACAGTGAAGCGCTGGTCACGCTCCAGAATCTCAAGTCCTTTCAATGCGAGAAAGTAAGGAGAATCGGCAGAATTGTAAACCAGCTTCAATTTCGGAATAAAAAACCCTTTTGGAACATCTCGCGTTTCCTCGAACTTAGCGGTATGACCTCCCTGGATTTCACGAATCTGGCCGCCGACTTCTATGATCGCGTGGATCTTGGGTGGTGTTTCTGTCTTTGGTTTCGTCTTGTCCTTCTCCTGCTCCTGGCCCAAGGCGTGAGGCGGCGTGAAAACGAGCGCCGAGATGACACAAGCCGCAAGAATGAACTCGACGCGAAGGATCGGTTTGAGTCTGTCTGGTTGGATTCTCATCTGCTCCTCCTAGCGCCCAAAGGTTCTACCACCAGGGTGATTCGAGCCATGTATCTGGTTATGGCAATTTACACAGCCGCGATTTATGGACCATATGTCCAGTGCCTTTCCGGCGGTGGTCGAATGGCGCGGCAACATATGAATATGGCACTCCTGGCACAACAGATGCGCGCGAGCAGTCAGAAGTTTGGGATTGTTCGAACCATGCGGCGAGTGACAGTTCATGCAATCCTCCCGGACCGGGGGATGGTCCCAGAGAAACGGACCCCGTTTTTCCGCATGGCAGGAGTAACACACATTATTGACGGTATGATTCACGAGCATCTTCCGCCCCTCCCCGCCATGAGGATTGTGGCAGGAAGCGCATCCGACCTTCATGTTGCGAAGCTCGGTGCGGAACAGATGGGTTGAGCGCTGGAACAGAGCTTTCCGCTGTTCTGTGTGGCAGCGGAGACAGGTTTCTTCCACGGTAAAGGCGGCCAACATCTTCTCAGGGAATTTGATCTCCATCGAATCTAATAACGGCCCATCCAATTGGGCTCGCTCGCGGGAGGCCAAGGCCCACTGGGCGAATTTGGCATGGTGCACGTTGTGGCACGACATGCAGCTCATGTCGCTTCTGTCGTGCTTGCCGCCTTGCCAGTTAAAATGATTACGATCGGCAGAGTGACATTGAAGACACGATGCGTTTGCCCTTCCTCTCTCCTCTGGCGTCTTCAGTTCGGTTGGATTCTCTATATCCGCGGCGGCGATGCGCTTTTCTCGGTTCTCGATGTGCCTTGTGCCGTCGCCGTGACAGGTTTCGCATGTCGCTGCGCGCGAGTCGTTCAAGAATTTCGCGCTCTTGCCGTGGGTTTCCAGAAGGAAGGAATTCACATAAGGCCGGTGGCATGACACACACCTAACCCCAACCTGGCTGTGTTCGAGGGCTTGCCCGGAGGACTGCACCTGCGTTGCGGATCCGTCTGATTGCGCTTGGGCGGGTAGTCCAGCAGGTCCTACAAAGGCACGGAAAAGTCCGACGAAAATTATCAGGACTAATACTGTGATTGCGCGTAAGGCGATCGACAACGAATCCGTTTTAGCATCTGCGGGCATAGGAGCGACCTCCAGTTGTCTGCCTCATTTAATTTGACAAAATGCGAGTTAGCTGTAACGGCTCAGCCTTGCCTCCTCGCTCTTCGCGTCTCGGGCCGGGTCTTGCGCCCGTTTACATATTCGGCGGGTACTCCAACGCGCTGTACACGACAATGCGTCGCTTCAATTCTGCTGAATTCGTGATATACAAGCGGCCTAGTGGAGCCTGGTACTGAATGACCAAAAAGAGATCAACCCAATGGATGTGTAGTGCCGAAAATGTACTTGAAGTCTTCGTTTTTTACAAGATTTTTTTTGCGTAATCTGTTTGTCGCGCTCCCAAAGAGTACCCACATCTTTGAAGTTATCGTGGGCACCGTTTGAGTAAGCCAGGAACAGGAGCCAAAAAGAGAATGATGAGAACTGACATTACCACACCTCAAGGCCAATGAGTTGCTACTTGTTTTGACAGACCCAGATTACGTCTTGCCTTTTGTTCGAAAGGACGAGCCGGGTTGGTCATATACAGTCCGCAACAGCGATTGCAGATCGGAAGTCGGTTGCGCAGAATGTGCTTGCGAAACTTCACTGCCATCTCCGAATTGAACGACTCCATGAATCCATCACGAAACCCGTTGCCGGCGATGACGTCGGGATGACCGGGGCAAAAGATTAAGTCACCATTGGCGTGAATCCTGGCCCAGTAGAAAGGCATGAAGCAGCTTTCGTTGCCGAATGTGTTGAGATAGTCAGTAAACCAATTGTCGAAGTCTTTGCCCCGAAGTTTACTGGGCCCGGAAACAACATAGGGCGGTAATAAGCGAAATCGTTTTCTTCGAAGCATCCGGCGAACCCTGTCGGCGGTTTCGCGATAATCTTGTTTGTCGTGACCCGGAATGACCCAACCACGCCATGCTCCCGACGACTTCAGCCCAAATTCTTCTTGTAAATGTTTTTCGTAAGCAACACCTGCTGCTTCAGGCATAAAGTAGCGCAGGTTAAAATTCAGTATGAACGCGCCGAGATCGCGTGCTATGTCGTAAGACTTTTCAATAACATCCGTGGTCCACTCGCAGACAACACTGCTCATCACGACCAATGGCAGCGGCATCTTGAGCTTACGCTGACGTATGGCGATCTTTCGCTCTTCGGTGCCGTCTGCATTTGCAATCATCAGGGCGGTTTCTCCTTGTCCGCCGCTACGCACAAAAGCAATCTGCTTACCGTCCGGGGAAAAACTGATCTGACTACCTACGTCTTCGACAACTTTTCTGGGATTGCCGCCAAGAACCGGCATTTGATACAGCACAGGGTGCGAAGCCTCATAACCGTAGTAAAGAAAATCGCCATCGCGTGAAATAGTTAACCCCTCATAAGAAATATCTTCGGGCGCCGCTAGCTGAACGTCAGTCGCCGTGGCAACCTGCCTGAGCCAGAGACTCCGCCGCCCGCCATTATCAACCACATAAACCACCTGTTTGCCATCGGGCGAGATCACAGCCTGCATAGCTTTGCCGTTGGAGGTCAACTTTATGATTTTCATTGCTTGAAAAGGCGCGGGCGGCGTGGAGCCAGACCTATTGACAAACTTGTACAGCCCGATACCGGCGGCAATGACAACCGTTACGCCTATCAGGGCGAGAAACACCCCTTTCTGATGGCGCTTGACTTCGCTAACGAGGTACTCCGCACTTGAAGTTGAGTGCGCGATTTCTGTCTGCGTTGTGTTGACTGCCGGCTGCTGAGTGCTGAGTATCTTTACCTGTTGTGCGCTGCTTACCGATTCGCCGCCGCTTGATTCCGGTTGCACGGAATACTCCGATTGGGCTTTATCCTTAAACTCCCGCCGCAGTTCGTCCAGTTCAATCGCCACATCTTTGATTGATTGGTATCTCTTGTCCGGCTCTTTCGCCAGACATCTGCGCACGATTCTTTGCAGGTCGTGGGGCGCATCGGGAATAACATCTCCAATTTGCGGCGTCGGCGCATGCACAATCTTGTGCAAGAATCGAGCGGGTCTTTGCCTTCAAATGCCTTCTGCCCGGTCGCCGCTTCGTAGAGGATGCAGCCAAAAGAGAAGATGTCCGAGCGATGGTCAATCTCTCTCACTTTGCCTTGCGCCTGTTCGGGCGACATATAGCCGACGGTTCCCATTATCATGCCCGGCGTTGAGTGCTGCGCCAAAATAGCGGTAGCCGTTTCACCGGAGGCGTGGCTTTCCGCGCCTGACGCTCTTTGCGGTTCGATGAGTTTCGCCAGTCCGAAATCTAAAATCTTCGCATAACCGTCGCGGGCAATCATGATGTTGTCCGGTTTCAAATCTCGATGTACGATGCCTGCAGCGTGAGCTTTGGCTAATCCTTCAGCGACTTGCGTCAGATATTTGAGGAGTTTTTTCAATGGAGTCTTCTCACGATGAATCTTCTCATTGAGCGTCACGCCGTCAATGTATTCCATTGCAATGAAGTGCGTGCCCTCTGTTTCTCCAATCTTGTAAATATGAGCGATATTCGGATGATTAAGCGCCGCCGCAGCTCTTGCCTCCTGAGTGAAACGCCGCATTCTTTCTTCGTTAGAAGCAACACTAGGAGGCAGAATCTTCAAAGCGATGGAACGCTCTAGCTTTGTGTCGCGCGCCAAATACACCTCACCCATCCCGCCCGCACCGAGCCGTGAGAGAATCTCGTAACGACCGAGACTTGTGTTGGGGGAAAGGAGCATGGTTATAACTGATAGGTACTCTATACTCTAAAAATAGCTTCACTCTATTATAACGCTGACTAAAGTCAAGAATTTGGATAATGCGTATTGTGAATGAAGTGTTTCAATGGTCGCCAACATCTAACGTATTAAGAATTAGTGTGGCAACACTTCGTTGGACCGGAGCGCGCGGACAGCTCGTTCTTCAACTTATTCTTTGCCTTCCACGTTGTCGCTAATCGCCGCGCCAGCTCACCAAAGAAGGTGACAGGCTCATGGGCCAGGCCACCGGACAGCCCAAAGGAAATGTTTCCTGAATCAGAGAATGGGTTCTTCGTCAAAGTAATTCCGGCATAGTTCATCTTTATCAGGGACGAAAAAGGGCAAGTTGCCATAATAATTACCCTTCAGGATGGGCGGACGAATTCAATGAAAAGAATGAGGTAGCGAGCCGAGTGGATTGCATCATTCGGTTTCCGTCTGCCGCAGAGACGTGCGTCCCGGCCCCTCCTAACCACAAATTTTAGGGTAAAATCCGAGAGACATTTGATTAGAGGAATTTCCAACAAACATTCTCGATAGCCTTCGCTTCGCCCGTCAACCTCGTCCATCCCACAATAGGTTCGAGGTTTTTCTATTGACCAATCGGAGCTTCTGACATATAAACCCGCTGTCAAAGCAAAGATTTATTTTGTTTCCAAAAATACTTGGCACGTTTTCTCGCACAGCATTCTTGAAAGCCACCGGTAGCTCAGCTCACACCTGAACCGCCTGTAACCTCAACCAATACCTCAGAAAGGAGCCAAGCCTGTGGCTCGTCTCTCATCAACCCCACAAAAGCCGATGGTCGGATGGTATGCGCCGGCACAGTTGGCTAAAACAGCCGTTGAAGTAGCTATCTCCACGATCTTTGGTCGCCACTCAGACCATCGCCTTGTCGAAGCAATGGCCTCCAGTGACGATCAAAAGAAAGTATACGATTACACGTACGCCCACCTCGTCGACGAAGACGATCCTTTCAAGCCCGACCTGGCCCACCCGCGAGACTCAATCTGGATAGATTATGTTGGAGACGTGGGCGATGGCTGGAATTCGACCTACGCGATCGCTTATTACCTGGCTGAGCCCGGGGGACGCACCTTCAAATATGAAGACCGGGATAGCGACAAGAAGTATGAGGCGGAAACGAAAAAAGGAGAGATCCTGATCTTCGGCGGCGATGAGGTTTATCCCACTGCCAGCCGCCAGGAGTACAACGATCGGCTTGTGGCGCCGTATGAAACCGCGCTTCGAAACTCCCCTAAGCCGTATCCTCACGTCTTCGCCATTCCCGGCAACCATGATTGGTATGACAGTCTGGTGGCGTTTACTCGTGTGTTCACGGCCCGGACGTGGTTTGCCGGCTGGCGCACTCGGCAGGCTCGCAGCTATTTCGCATTGAAACTTCCGCACAACTGGTGGCTGTTAGGCACGGACGTGCAACTCGGCTCCGACATTGACAAACCGCAGATGGATTATTTTGTGAGCCTTAAATCTGAGATGGACGAGCAGTCTGCGAAGACAAGTGAACCAGCTCGCATCATTGTTTGCCACGCAGAGCCTCATTGGATTCGAGAGGCACAATATGGAGGAGATGATCCTGCATATAGCGAGAGCAATTTGAAGTTGCTGGAAAGGAAACTGGGCAAGAGTGTGGCGGTTTTCATTGCCGGAGACCTTCATCACTACCGCCGTCACGAGGAAGTCAAGGACAAGTCGACGCAGAAGATCACAGCCGGGGGCGGGGGCGCTTTTCTCCATCCCACTCACGTTGGGAGACTTGGTGGGACTAGTATGGACATGATCGTTGAAAAGGGGCTCGAGGATGAAGAACGACAGTTTAAGCAAGCTGGCTGCTTTCCATCGACCAAAGATTCGAGGAATCTCACCTGGCGAAATCTAACTTTTCCTTTCTTCTTTCTGAAGGGCAATCAGAGTTGGACCTTCGGTTTACTTACCGCGGCGCTATACTTGTTGCTGACGCTCGTGGTTGGTATGAAGGTGGGTGATCCGTCTCTGAATTTAAACCCAGGGCATGTTGTCGGTGTAGCCATCGAAAGCATGCGCGATAGTCCGCTGACCTTCCTGCTCGCAGTGTTAACCTTTGTAGGATTTCTGTTCTTCACTGACACGCACAAGAAGTTGCACCGATTCTTTGGTGGCGGGTTGCATGCGCTCCTTCATATCTTCTCGGCGTTCTACATCGCCGTGATCTGCGTCGCTCTTGTCGGCAATTTGCCTGCAAGCTGGCGCCTCCCCATTCCGTGGCCCGCTGGCTTTAATTTTCACTTGAATATACGGATGGTACTCGCCTGGGTGATGATCTTTGTCCTCGGATTTTTTGTAGGCTCCTTTATCATGGGACTCTACCTTCTGGTCTCGCTGAACATTTTCGGCCGGCACGGCAACGAGGCCTTTTCTTCGCTCGGGATCGAAGATTGGAAAAACTTCCTGCGTTTGCACATCAACGGCAACGGCGATTTGACTATCTATCCGATTGGTATCAAGAGAGTGCCTCGCAAATGGAAACCTGGCCCGAGCAAAACCGGCCCGGAATTGATTCCGGACCCGGAAGATGCCAACGCTACCGCACCGGAACTCATCGAGCCACCCATTGTGATGAAAACCAATAGGGCGACGGCCACCGGCTGCCAGACTACTTCTCCGGACATGAAGATTGACAGCGAAACGCAATCATCGCAGCCGTCTGCGAGTTAAACATCCGAGTCTGCCCAACGAAGACAAAAGAACCACCGATACCTCAACCAATTCATAAGAAAGGAGCCAAGCCCGTGGCTCGTCTCTCATCACCCATTGAGAAGTTAAAGAGTCATTACCAGATTATCGTCATCGGCTCAGGCTACGGCGGTGGTATTACTGCCTCACGCATGGCTCGCGCTGGTCAGGAAGTTTGCATACTGGAACGAGGGAAGGAGTTTCAGCCGGGCGACTTCGACAAAGACCACAACCTGATTAAGCCTGGCGAATATCCGGATACCGAAGCTGAGGCATTGCGCGAAGTGCAGGTTGATCTACCAAAACTGCACACAGGTTCGCGAACCGGTCTTTACGACATGCGTGTGAATGACGATATCAGCGTATTCGTCGGCTGCGGACTCGGAGGCACCTCGCTTTTGAATGCAAACGTCGCCTTGGAGGCCGATCCGCGTGTCTTTCAATTGCCGGAGTGGCCGAAAGATTTTCGGGACGATCCTAAAGGTCTTGCCGATGGCTACAAGTGTGCGAAAGAGATGTTGAAGTCCACGCCCTATCCCGATGACACACGGCCGGCTGAGTATCCACAACTAACCAAATTGAATGCGCTGAAGAAGTCTGCTGATTCCGTGGATGAGCCTTTTTATCGGCCGCCAATCAACGTGAACTTCGACGCGCTGAAGGACAATCTCAACCATGTCGGCGTCGAACAACATCCTTGCGTCGGCTGTGGCGATTGCATGACGGGTTGTAACTATCGCGCGAAAAACACCGTGCTTATGAATTACCTGCCAGACGCCAAAAACCATGGCGCGGAGATTTTTACCCAAATTTCAGTGCGCCATATCTCGCGCAGAGGTGATCGTTGGCTCGTCCACTATCAACTGCTCAATACGGGACGCGACAAGTTTGACGCACCCACCATGTTCGTCAGCGCCGACATCGTAGTGCTTGCGGCAGGTAGTCTCGGCTCGACCGAAATACTTTTGCGCTCCAAGAACAACGGGCAGCTTAACCTCTCAAACCAGGTCGGAGAACAATTCTCTGGGAATGGCGACTTCCTGGGGTTTGCTTACAATTGTAATGAAGAAATTAATGGCATTGGGTTCGGACACCGGCCGCCGGTCGATAATGGAGTAGCGCGGGAGAAAGTTGGACCATGTATCACTGGTATAATCGATCTGCGATATAAAGAGCCCGTGGAGGAAGGCTACCTAATAGAAGAAGGCACTATCGCCGGCGCATTCGGCGGTTTACTGCCGGGGCTGCTCTCAGCCTCTGCCGCACTCCTCGGTAAGGATACAGACAGCGGCGTTCACGACAAGATCAAGGAAAAGGCCCGCGAATTGGAGGGTCTGGTGCGCGGCCCTTATCACGGGGCAATACGCAATACGCAGACGTTTTTAACGATGGCCCACGAGCACGGTCGGGGCCAGATGAAACTGGAAGATGATCGTTTACGAATCCACTGGCCGAACTTAGGGAACGAACCAATCTTCAGGACAGTGGAGGATAAGCAAACGGAAGCCACTGCGGCCCTCGGCGGCACTTACCTCCAGAATCCCGTTGCCAACAAAATTACCGGCGAAGATTTAGTCACCGTGCACCCACTGGGTGGCTGCGTCATGGCAGATAGCGCAGACAAGGGCGTGGTGAATCATAAAGGACAGGTCTTTTCCGGCACACAAGGGACTGCAGTTTACGATAGCCTTTACGTTAGCGATGGATCCGTGATCCCGCGACCGCTGGGAGTCAATCCCTTGTTTACTATTTCCGCAGTGGCCGAACGAGCTTGCGTGCTGATGGCCAAGGATCGCGGTTGGAAATTCAAGTGTGATCTGCCGTCGACGCCAAAAGCAAAACCGGCCCCGGTGAAGCTCGGCGTCAGATTCTCAGAGAGCATGAGTGGTTATTTTTCGCCCGCTGTGACTGATGAAGCGGAGGATGCGTACCAGCGCGGACGGGATCAGGGACGCGCTGACGGCTCGCCATTCCAGTTCATTGTCACAATCATCTCTGACGATCTGGAGCGAACCATCTCAGACGTCAATTATGTATCCCCGATGCTTGGTTCAGCCACGGCGCCGGCGTTATCGACGCAGGCGCTAACAATCACTGAGGGTCAGTTCAATTATTTCCTGCTGGACCGGGATAATGTTGAAACCAAACGCATGCAATACAAGATGAAGCTTTCCTCTGTAGAAGGTAAGACTTACTACTTCTATGGCTTCAAAGTTATTCACGACGATCTGGGATTTGATAGCTGGTCTGACACTACTACGCTTTACATCACTCTCTATGAAGGTGAGAACGAACAGAGCCAGGTCGTCGGTAAAGGCATACTGCGAATTCCCCTCGCTTCATTCATGCGCCAGATGACCACCATGCAGGTCACCAACGCCGGCAGCCTGACCGAACGCTGGCAGGCGATGGCGAAATTCGGCGCGTTTTTCGGTGGTAACCTCGTAGATACGTACGGCGTAAATATGGTCTAGATGCAACATGGCTCTTGAGCCATGGAGGGTGTTAGTGCCTGGCATCACGATGCCTGGAGAAGCGGAGTAAACGATGTCCGACCCGGAGAAAGCTCAGTCGCCAACGCCAAACCACAAGGAGACGACGGTCCCCTTCACCGCCGGCGACGGCATGGAGTGCAATCTCATCCACGTGCAGGGTGAAAAATCTCCAACGCGCGGGCCCGTCGTTCTGGTTCACGGCGCCGGCGTACGCGCCAATCTCTTTCGTGCTCCGGTAAAGACTACTATCGTCGATGCCCTAATCGATCATGGTTACGACGTCTGGCTCGAAAACTGGCGCGCGAGCATCGATCTGCCACCCAACGAATGGACGCTCGACAAGGCGGCTGTCTATGACCACCCGGCGGCCGTCAAAAAAATTGTAGAAGAGACGGGCTCGGATGAGATCAAGGCCATCATTCACTGCCAGGGTTCGACCAGCTTCATGATGTCGGCGGTAGCGGGTTTGGTGCCGCAGGTAAAAACCATCGTGGCAAATGCCGTTACCCTGCACCCAGTGGTTCCCAGGTTCTCCGAAACGAAGCTGAACCTTGCCGTTCCGCTGATGAGTCTGGTAACCGATTATCTGAATCCGCAGTGGGGATTACATGCGCCGACGCTCGCGGCGAAAGCCGTAAATCTGCTGGTTAAGGCCACCCATCACGAATGCAAGAACGCGGTTTGCAAGCAAGTCAGTTTCACCTATGGCACAGGCTTCCCTGCCCTGTGGCTCCACGAAAACATCAACAACGACACTCACGAATGGCTCAAACATGAGTTTGCGAGTGTGCCGCTGACTTTTTTCAAGCAGATGGCGCGCTGTGTTCGGAAGGGGAATCTAATTTCCGTCGATGGCTACAAGGAACTGCCCGTCGATTTTTGCGCGCAGCCGCCCCAGACCGACGCACGCTTCATCCTCACGGCGGGTGCGAAGAATCTTTGTTTTCTGCCCGGCAGCCAGGTGAAGACCTTTGACTGGCTGGACCATCAACGCAAAAATTTTCATAAGCTGCACATCTTCCCGACCTACGGCCATCTCGATGTCTTCATGGGCAAGAACGCCGCCAGGGATGCTTTTCCCGTTATCCTCGGGGCACTCGACGGAACGAATTAGTTAGGAGGCGCTATGGGTATCCCCAGACGTTTGCAGAAGCAATCCGGCCGCTACTCGCTGGTAGATGGCATTCCGTTTCGCCTTCCCGTCTATTGTAAAAACTCGCCGTGTTTGATGGCCGCGTTTTCGATCAACGCTGACAAAGCTCGCGCGCTCTTGCCTGGAAACGAAGTCTATCCGCTGCGTCTCTGGAACAAGGGCGTCCTGGTGATTACCGTGATCGACTACCGCGACACAGTCATTGGCAAGTACATCGAATACAGTATTGCTATCGCGTGTACGCATGGTCCACGTCCTGCTCCTCGCTTGCTGCCGGCGCTCCTGATGAACAACTACGGCACCGGGCAATACGTCTACGATCTGCCAGTTAGCTCGGAGATTTCGGTTAAGGGTGGGAAAGGGATTTGGGGCATGCCAAAGCACCAGGGGAATCTGGACTTCGTGATTACCGAAAAGACAGTTAGCGCCCAATATGACAAGGACGGGCAGTTTGCTATGAAGATTGAGATTGAGAAACCGCGAAGAACGTGGCTTCCCGTGAGCATGGCCGCCACAAACTACTGCCAATATCGCGGCTTACTAATGAAGTCGTCGCTTTATTTCAAAACCAGGCTTGGCTTCTCGTTCCTTAAGAAAGGCTCGGCGCGGCTCACCATTGGCGATCACCCGCGTGTGCGTGCGCTGAAGGATTTGGAAATCAGCGAACATCCCATTTTCACCGCTTTCATTCCTTCCGCTAATGGCGTACTCGACGATCATTTCGAAGGCTGGTTCCTGAGTTTTCCAGAACCGCCGGCCGTTAGACCTGAAGGATTTGAAAG
>JBHEMV010000019.1:20130-43096 GCA_046262375.1 Pyrinomonadaceae bacterium | reverse complement strand
GCCACGATCACATAGAGTAGTGCGATCCATATAAAACACATCATTGCGCGTCCGGCGCCCGTTCCCAGGTGTTCCCGCGCGATTTCAGCAATTGAGGTTGCACCGTGTCGTACTGATGCAGCTAGCGCAGCAAAGTCGTGCACTGCGCCTATCAGCACTACACCTAAACCGATCCAGAGCAAACAAGGCAGCCAACCGAATGCCTGACAGGCCAGAATTGGCCCAGCTATAGGACCGGCAGCGGCAATAGCGGAGAAGTGTTGTCCAAAAAGGTAGAACGGTTTGGTGGGTACAAAATCGATCCCGTCGTCTACCTGGTGAGCGGGGCTTATTCGCCCGTCGTCGAGTTTAAACTGGTGGCCGACCCAACCGCCGTAAACGCGATAGGCCGCCGCCAACATGAACAGAAAGCCGATTGCCAGAAGCGTCAAAGTCACGCCAGATGCGTCTCCATGACAGGAACCATCCGTGGTCAAAGCAGCAGCGCATCCGCGCCGGGTCCGACCCTATTCGATGTCTTCCTCCGTGGGTGTGGTAGCCACCATCACTGAACCCAGCACGCCGAGAATCAGACCGCTTAGTATGAGGACAACTCCTGCGAGAGAGCGAGTGTGATAGTCTCCTCCATTGCCGAATGCCGCATCGAAGACACCCGAAAAGCCGATGTCATGCGGCACAGTAAAAAGGCCAACCGCGAGCGTGAAAAATCCAAGGGCTGCAATTTTAAGCGTGATCGGCGTACGACTGGGACGACCGAGTCTGATGCCAATGGCGCTGCGCGTGTAGCCGTAGGCCAGGTAGATTGAAATGCCGAGTATCAACCAGCCAATGAAGCGCCACCACGTATCGGCCGCCAGGTAGTACATGAGGAAGATGCAGGAAAGGGCACCGAGTATTGGTATCACCCAGTTGCCGAAAGGAACCCGGAATGGCCTCTTGCGATGTGGATCCTTGAGACGAAGAATTGGAATTCCGATACAAACCAGCAGAAAAGCAAACAGGGTTCCTATGTTTGTGAGGTTGAGCATCGACTCGATGTTGGCAAACATGGCTATCACACCGACGAAGACGCCCGTGAGAATTGTGGTTACGTGGGGAGTTTTAAAACGCGGGTGAATACTGGCAAATATTGGAGGCAGCAATCCATCGCGGGCCATCGACATAAAAATGCGCGGCTGTCCTAACTGGAACACGAGCAGAACGGCGGTATGGGCCACAACGGATCCAAATGCCACGATCGTTTGCGGCAGCGTCACTCCCTGCGGCGCGACATAGTCAAGCGCCATCGTTAGCGCCTCCGCCTGGCCGGAAGAAGAGACGTCTTTAAGTACCGTGAAAGGTACGAGGCCAGTAAAAACCGCCGCTACAACGATATAGAAAAGTGTGCAGACTATGAGCGAACCGATGATACCGATGGGCAGATCTCGCGCCGGGTTCTTGGTTTCCTCAGCCACGGTTGAAACCGCGTCAAATCCAATGTATGCGAAGAAAACCAATGCAGCACCTGCAAAAGTGCCGCCCCAACCTTGTGGCTGAAACGGATGCCAGTTTGCG
This sequence comes from Pyrinomonadaceae bacterium, assembly GCA_046262375.1. GTDB lineage: Bacteria > Acidobacteriota > Blastocatellia > Pyrinomonadales > Pyrinomonadaceae > PSRF01. The sequence goes on along the minus strand of JBHEMV010000019.1, from coordinate 41,542 downwards.
GCCATCTTAGAGGGCGGGACGAAATAAAGCGCAGTGCCGACGAAGAACAGCAGCACCAGAATCTTGATTGCGACCATGCCGGCGTTGAAGTTAGCCGATTCTTTGATACCCCAAACCAGCACGATAGTGATTACCGCAACAATGAAAAAAGCGAGAAAGTTGAAGATGAGAGGAACGCCGGCTATCACCGGAGCGCCACCAAAAACCTCCGCATACTTCGACGGCTCCTCACTCCCGAGGATCATTGCCGAGCGATAATCCGCCGCCAGCCAGTGTGGAAAGCCAATCCCCAGGTTTAGTAAAAGCTTATGAAAGTATTCCGCCCAACTGATTGCGACCGCGACATTTCCGATCGCATATTCGATGATCAAGTCCCAGCCGATGATCCACGCGATGAGTTCACCCATCGTCGCGTAGGAATAGGTATAGGCTGACCCCGAGATGGGAACCATCGACGCCAGCTCCGCATAGCAAAGCGCCGTAAAGCCGCAGACAACGGCTGTGATGACGAAAGACAACATGAGCGATGGGCCAGCCCCAGGACGGCCCGCGAGCACATCGCCGGCGGCCGCTGAACCAACGGTGGCGAAGATGCCGGCGCCAATGATTGCGCCGACGCCGATGAGGGTCACGTTGAAAGCGCCGAGCGTGCGCTTCATCGAAAACTGCGGCCCGCCTATCGACGCCATGATGTCGTCAAGGTTTTTTGTGCGGAAGATTCCCTTGAGCAAGGTCTCGCCCTCCCAAACCGGTTGGATACCAAATACGCTTACTGTTGCCGTAGCTGGAGAAATGCTGGCGGAGTTTGGCATGGAACGCGAAAAAAAATCCAGAGCAAAAAACAGACTTGAGAAGGCAGGTAGGCCGATGTGAAAGGAACTCCATCATTTCTGTCGCCCGTTCCACCTTATCCCACAGCCTATGCTGACACCTATTCCCGGTAACTTATTTCTTGCTAGACTCAACCGCGAAACGATGGACAAGGCAATAAAACTCGACAGCCTCGATACCAGTTACGTCAAACTGGGTGCGTTGCTCCGACATTTGCAGCAGAGCGGTTTTGTGGGCCGTGTCAGAGTGATGCTCCACCAGTATGAAGCAGACGTTTTTCTCTACGGCTCCGAAGAGCCTAGCGTCTGGGAAAGCGATTCTTCCACCGGCCAGAGTGCGCAAGGCAAAGAGGCAATGGAGCGGTTGCTGGTGCGCGCGCAGGAGCCCGGTGGGGTGATCACAATTCATCAGACGGGGGGCGCAACGGATTCTGGTGCAGATGTTGGAAAGCCGGAATCGCCAACATCAGAGTTTATCGATCAAACCGGCACAGGCTCGGAAGCCGCGTCGGTAGAGGAAGTGAACTGGGACGCTTTGCTTGCTGCTAGCGGCGAATTAATTGCCGCAGTTGAGCGCGCCGTGCGAGATATTGGCGAAGACTTCTCGACTCGTTTCAGCTCCGCCCTCGTAGAAATTGCCGATGACTACTCTTTTTTGGAGCCCACAAAGGGTGTGTTGAAATATAGCGCTGGAACGGTCCAGCTTCGGGAACGTCCGGCTGCGAGCATTTACGTGTCGAGTTTAACTGAGGCTTTGCGGCGAGTAGTGAATAAAGTTGCTTCGGGGAAGGACGGCGCGAGTTTTCGTGAACGCGTCGCAATTGAGTTGCGTGTGTCCGCGCGTGAAAAAGAGAATGGCCTCGCTGAATTCACACGCCAGCTGGAGAGAATCGCCGGCACGCAAGTACTTTGAGCGATGGTCAGTTGCAAGTTGTCTTTGTTTTAGTAGTTGATTGACCGAAGCTTGATTAACCATGACCAAAGAAAGGCTGACCAGAAACCAAGGGTTCTGACTCCTGACAACTGGGCTACTGACTTCTAAATAATGTATCCCTTCCGAAACATCCTTTTACCGACCGATTTCACGCCTCACGCCCGCGCGTCTGTGAAGTATGCGGCTGCCTTTGCTCGCAGCGGAGGCGGACGAGTCGTGCTGTTCAGCGTTCAGAACGCGAGCGTCCCACCCAATTTGATAACACTTCCTGCGCGTGTTTTTGAAGAACAAGAAAACAAATGGCTGCTACAACTCAGAAGTGAAGTTGAAGATCTGCTGGCAGATCCGCTGTTCGATGGTCTCGAGGTTGAGCCGGTAATTGTTGAAGGAGAGCCGGCTTCACAGATCGCAAAAGCAGTTCGCGACTACGATATCGATCTCGTGACCGTAGTCACTCACGGGCGGAAGGGCCTCGCGCGCGCGCTTTGGGGATCAACGGCTGAAGAGATCATAGCTGAAGCGCCCTGTCCGGTACTTACAATTCGTCCGCCGCAACACGATTTTATAGAACACCGAGACGGCCGTAGTGAAGTACGACTGAATCGAGTGTTGCTACCAACAAACTTTCGTCCATCATCCGCGGCCGCGACGCAGGTGGCAAACCAGTTAGCAAATCAAACAGGCGCAGAGCTCCACGTAGTTTATGTGATAGGAGACTTCTTAGAACAAATCTCGGTGATATTTCCCGAAGGCGGTCTGACCGCACTTTCTCGTCTCCGTAATTATGTCAAGGAGCGCATGGGGCAGGTTTCTCCGGGGGACGGCGCGCGCGCCATTCCGCACATCGCTGAAGGCCGACCCTACGAAGAGATCGTTCGGTTGGCTGCGGAGAAGGACGCAGATTTGATTGTCATCGGTACCAGCGTCCACGCTTCGCTTTTCGGTGGCACGCCGGTCCTGGGATCTGAAATAGAACGCGTCGTAAGAAACGCGCCTTGTCCCGTTCTTTGTGTTCCGTCAGCTCGAGTGGTGACGCCGCTTCCTGCCCTGGTTACGCAACCGGTCAGTTGAGTGAATAGAAGATGGTTCACTTCTGGCCTGGGCCAAAGGCAAAATGAAAGCGAGGTAGAGAGTCTCTACCTCGCTTATTATTTAAGTCCCACCTCGCAAGAGGTTACTACTGTGTGATTAATTGTAAGCGTCCGTCCGAAAGCTTTACTGCAAAAACACTCTGTTCATAGATTGTAAGCGGACGCGATTGGTTGCCCTGACCGGTGGCGACCTGACCACGCGTGGAGCTGTTTGCATGGTTGAACGCTTGTGGATCGCGAATCAAATCATAGCGCTTGGTAATCCTTCGCACATACTCCTGTGTCTCACTGTAAGGGGGGACGCGATATCCATATTTCATCACTGCGCCTTCACCGGCGTTGTAGCCCGCTAATGCGAGTGGGACGCTTCCCTCAAAGTGGTCTAGCAAGAAACGCATGTAGCGTGCACCACCCTCGATGTTCTGTCGCGGATCCCAAATGCTGGTGACGCCGAAGCGTAGAGCGGTGCCAGGCATCAACTGCATTAGCCCACGCGCACCCTTGTGGGACATCGCGCGAGCTTTGAACGTCGATTCCTGATGCATGATGGCGTAAAGCAGAAGCGGATCGACTGAGTTCCGCCGGCCCGATTCAAGGATGAAATTGTCGATATTTGAGTCACCCGTTGTGAAGCCACCTAACGAGCCTCCGATGCTCATGCTGGTGGACCGGTTTAACGGTGCGCTAGCAGGTGAGTAATTGAGGTTGGTCGAAGTCACCAAGCGTCCTTTGCGTTTCGAGCGCAATGCGAGTGGCGGTGTCTGGACATGCACTGCATCAGCAAAATCAAAGTTGTCCACGCGGTAAACCGTTTCACTTTGGGCGAAAGCCGAAAAGGCGGAAACGAAGAGTAAAAAAGTAGCTAAAGGGAATTTTTTCATGTGATTTGTGTTTTTAAGGTAACGGGCTCTAGAGTTGTGCCAAAGCGGTGAAACTGCAAAGAGCGTTAATCATTGCGGTTGTAAGATAAGCTCCTTTCTCAGTTCAATAAGACCGACACCATAATAACATACTCTTTAAACTAACGCCAACGTCGTAAAATTGTAGACAACACCCATATTTCAGGGCACTTGCCCAGTTTCGGGTGGAGAGGGTGGGTAGTCGTCTCAGGAGACCGTGGGCTTGAAAAGCCGCTCATGCTGCAGGTGTGCGGCCCATCCGTTTTGGACAGGAATTAAAGACCCGGAGGAAATCATGCCAGGACTGCAAGCCGGACTATGGCTTGATACCGGAATTCGGGGATGGCTTACCCCAATTTCGTGGAGTGGAACTCGAATGCAAAATTGCTTGCTTGTGAGGAAGTTTCGACGATCTCGAAGTGAGCGATTGAATTATCGAAAGCGATAGTACGATACCTTCGCTGTCCCAAACTCTAATTCAATTAACCTGGCGCAAAGCGCGCCTCACAAAAGAAGGAACCAATGAAGAAAACACTTTCGATAATTTTGTCGTTGCTTTTCGTCTCTTCAATAGCGATAGCAGCTCAAAACGCAAACAGTTCGTCTACTCAAAACTCAACAGGTATGAAGACCACGAAGAAACGCGGACCTGTCTTTAGAGCTAACAAGGATCAGGTCAGGCAAGCTCAAAAGATTCTAAAGGACCACGGTTTCTATTCTGGCCAGGAAACCGGAAAACTCGATTCAGAAACGCGTGGGAGTCTAAAGAAGTATCAGACTTCGGAGAGCCTTAAGGTGACTGGGACACTGAACAAGGTAACCCTTGAAAAGATGGGAATCACACTAACGGACCGACAGAAAGTTATGTAGACCTTGCAGGAAGTCTCGTAAAGTTAACCAGAGTAACTTCGGTCGCAAAAAAGCAAGAAGCGTGAGCGCGTCTCCTTCAGCCGCTGCTCGCGCTTTTTGCACGAAAAGTTTCTTGCTCACTTGACTAGGAGAGCAGCTTTTCTACGATGGCGTAACTTGCCTCAAGAGCCTCGCTCAGCTTTTCTGGCTGACTGCCTCCGCCTTCGGCCATGTCAGACTTTCCTCCGCCCCGTCCGCCGACAATCGGCGCCAACTCTTTAATCACTTTCCCTGCCGGAACTCTGTTTACCAGGTCAGTCGACGTACGAACGATTAGCGAAGCTTTACCATCGCTACTGCGGCCCAGAATAACTATTCCGGATTTGAGTCGGGCAAGCAGCGTATCGGAAAGCTGACGCATGCCGTCGGAGTCAAGCCCGCTCGCTTCACGCGCCAGCACGCGCACCCCAGCCACCTCGCGCGCTTCGTCACCATTCGAGGATGCTCCTCGGGAGCCTGTCGCGATTTTCATGCGCAGCTCATCGGCCTCGCGCCGCGCTTTTTTCAGCTCGTCCTGTAACTTTCCTATAACCGAGGGAAAATCCGTGCGCGAAGTCTTGAGCCCAGTCGCTGCCTGATCGATCAGAAGCTCGCCCTCGCGAAAGCGCTCGTAAGCATCCATGCCGGTGATAGCGCGAATACGACGCACACCGGAAGCGATAGATTCATCGCTGACGATCTTGAAGAGACCAATATCACCGGTTGCGCGCACGTGCGTGCCACCGCAGAGTTCTTTGGAAAAAATGTCTTCCGCGCCTTTAATAGAAAGGACGCGCACTTTCTCACCGTACTTCTCGCCAAACAGGGCCATCGCGCCGGAACGCATTGCCTCTTCAATCGCCATTTCATTTGTTTGCACGGGCTCATTGCGCAGGATGTGGTGATTGACCAGGCGCTCGATCTCTTCGATCTCACTTTGCGTCAAAGCCTGGTAGTGAGTGAAGTCGAAACGAAGATAGTGCGGCGCGACTACTGAGCCGGCTTGCTTGACGTGAGTTCCCAGCACCTCACGCAGCGCCGCGTGCATCAAGTGGGTAGCTGTGTGATTGCGTCGTGTAGCATCGCGCTTTTCAACGTCAACTTCAGCCGAAACGGTATCACCAACTTTCAGGCTTCCTTTTTCAACTTGAACTTTGTGAACAATCAAACCCTGAGCAGGCGAATAGGTGTCCACGACATTAGCAACCATTTCAGTCACGCGTGAATTCGGCTCAGTTACTCGCCCACTACCGTAGGCGGTACTGACAAGACGACCAACGTCTCCTACCTGTCCCCCGCTTTCAGCGTAAAAGGGAGTTTCATCCAGAACGACTTCGCCTTCATCACCTTCGTTCAAAGATTGAACCTCAGCACCTTTCAGCAGAGCGACAATCTTTGACTTAGAGCAGCGCGTCATTTCGTAGCCTCTGAATTGAGATCGGCCTAGACGACCAGCAACGTTAGCGTAAACCGGGTTAGTTTTCGCTCTCCCTTCATCTTTTCTTACCGTGCCTGTTTGCTGAAGGTTCTGCAAAGCGGCATCGAAGGATTCGTTAAACTGCTCTTCGTGAATCGCCATGCCACGTTCTTCCAAACCCACACGAATCAAATCTCGAGGCGTTCCAAACGTATCATAAAGACGAGCGAGAGCCTGGTATTCCGGCATGGCTCCGCGGCTAGAAGAAAATAGTTCATCAAGTTTGTTCAATCCAACCGTCATGGTTGAACGGAAGCGTTCTTCTTCGAGACGCACCATCTTTTCAATAAAGTCGCGGTGGATTGCCAGTTCGGAATAAGCCGCTTTCATCTGGTCAACGACGAAGTTTGTAACTTTGTGGAAGAAAGAATCGTCAAGGCCGATAGTGTGGCGTCCCTGATAGATGGCGCGACGCATAATCTTCCGCAGCACATAGTTACGCCCTTCATTGCCTGGCAGAATTCCGTCGGCAATCAGGAAAGCTGTTGCGCGTGCATGGTCGGCGATCACACGCATCGCGAAGCCGTCTTGAGTATCGGGTTCATAGTGACGGTCAGCGAGCTTCGCCGTGAACTCAACGATGTCTTTGAGTAGATCCGTTTCGTAGTTCGACTTTACGCCTTGTAGCACCACCGCGAGGCGCTCCAAACCCATTCCGGTATCAACTGAAGGCGCTGGCAGTGGTTCGAGCTGGTATTTGCCCGGCACGATCTCGCTGCGTTCGAACTGCATGAAGACCAGGTTCCAAATCTCGGTAATGATGTCTGTCGGACCGTTAACATTAGCAGCGCAGTTGTCCTTATCGCCGGGATCATTACCCATGTAGTAATGAATTTCGCTGCACGGCCCACACGGACCCGTGTCGCCCATCTGCCAGAAATTCTCTTTGTGCCCAAAGCGCAGGATTCTTTCGCGCGGCGCGCCCACTTGATCCCAAAACTTTTCTGCGTCCTCATCCGGCCCAACTTCGTCATCCCCTTCGAACACTGTGAACCACATGCGCGCGGGGTCGAGCTTGAACTCATTGACCAGCAGGTCCCAGGCGAACTTGATGGCGTCTTCTTTAAAGTAATCGCCGAACGAAAAGTTCCCGAGCATCTCGAAGAACGTCTGATGTCGTGCGGTTTTTCCGACTTCATCCAAATCGTTGTGCTTGCCGCCGGCGCGCACGCACTTTTGCGAAGAGCAAGCGCGGACGTACTCCCGCTTTTCCAACCCCAGAAAGACGTCCTTGAACTGATTCATGCCCGCGTTAGTGAAAAGCAAGGTTGGGTCGTTGGCAGGCAACAATGGCGACGAGCGCACACGTGTATGGCCGTGGTGCTCGAAATAACTCAAAAATGTTTCGCGAATCTCGCTTCCAGTCATGACGTAAAAAGTGAGCAGTGAGCAGTGAGCAGCCGAAAGACCTACGTACCTGCTAACAGCTCACTGCTTACTGCTTACTGAACAGAGTTTAGCACGCGCTATTAGCTGAATGAAATTACATCGATTCTCTCTATTCAACGTCGTCTAGAGCTGTTTGAGAGGCTGCGCGCACCTTTTCGCTGACCATCTCAAACGCAAAACCCTGACGCAGAAGGTGATCGAAGAGACTCTTGGCTTCGGCGCGGGTCTTTGGACGACCGCGGAGGCGGAGGCGCTTCTCGATCGCACGATCGATCAATTCTTCTTCAGACGTCTCTGCAAAGACCTGATTAAGTGCCTCATCGGCAACTGAACGGTCAATCTTTTTCATTGCCAGGCTTCGTTCGAGTCGCCGCCGTCCTATCGGCTGCTGCCTAACCTTCAGAGATGCGTAGCCGAACGCAAAGCGCTCATCATCTAGATATCCATATTCGCGCAGCCTGGCGATGACGGCGTCGACAACGGTCTTGTTCGATCCTCCGCGCTCCATCAATCGCTCGCGGAGTTCGGCAATCGAGCGCGACTTGGCAGCTAAAAGTTTCACGGCGCGCTGGAATGTACGGGCGCGAATTTGTTCAGGGGTAGAAGCAGTGTTCTCCCCTGGTTCAACGCGTTTCGAACGCCTTCTTTGCATGAGTAATATTAACCACAGAGTTGTTCATGGCAAAGAGCGGCAGTAAGCCGTCCTTCCAACCCAGAGCTGCCATAGACTTGAAGGATTACCGTCCCGTTTAAAGGCTTTTCAACTTGAAGGCTTATAGCAGGTGAACTCTTTTGAGGACGGGAAGGCGGGATTGCCGCCGTCCCTGGCGAGGGAACAAGACGAATCGCCAATTGGTAAGTGGCAATCTAGAATGTCCTTCATGGATGGCGTTTTGGTAATCGATAAACCTATTGGAGTGACTTCGCACGATGTTGTTGACGAGGTTAGACGGCTCCTCCACGTGCGCAGAGTGGGTCACACAGGAACGCTCGATCCGTTTGCGACGGGTGTGCTTGTTATTCTCGTCGGTCGCGCTACTCGTCTGGCTCAATTTCTCAGTGGACTGGAAAAAGAGTATGAGGCGGTAATTCGCCTCGGATATGCGACTGATACGGGAGATAACACGGGCACCCCAATTCAGGGTAGGACGGAGGATTCCAGACCTCCACCGGATTGGACCAGGCAGCAAATCGAAAGCGCGCTCGAGAGTTTGCGCGGTGAAATCGAGCAAGTGCCGCCAATGTATTCGGCGAAGAAACAAGATGGGCGCAAGCTTTACGAAATGGCACGACGGGGTGAAGAAGTTGAAAGAAAGCCCGTGCGCGTTTGCATCTACAAGTTCGAGGCTATTAAGCCAGGTGGAGATTTACTGAAGGACAATCTGGACGGCACTTTTGATTTGGAAGTAAGAGTTAAGTGCTCGGCGGGCACTTACGTCAGAACGCTGGCAGAAGATTTTGGAAAGCGCTTGCAGGTAGGTGCACATCTCGCGGAGCTGCGCCGTACGCGCGTGGGCGACTTGCTCGTCGACCACGCCAAAACCCTGGCAGAAGTGAAGCTTGCAGTTGCCGAGGAATCCCTGGGGGTGATTTTATATAAACCCGACGAAGCATTGTCGCGATTGCCCTTCCTGGATTTGAACGCTGACGACGTTCGCAAGGTAAGACATGGTTTGAATATTCAAGTTCCTGGGGGTGTTTGGAGCAACGAAGAGCGGGTGAGGCTACGCGATGAGAATGGCACTCTTGTTGCCGTTGCAAATTTCAACGCCGCGGAAGGGTCACTGCACCCGAGCGTCGTGATCGCTCTTGAGAACTCATGAAAAAGCGTTACTGGCTTACCGCAGCATCTGCCTTAGCCGCGTGCTCGCTGGCGGCTAAGTTGTTGCTCCGTCCGGGCGATGTGGATTGGGATAAAAATCGCGAAGTTGTTTTTCACGCCGACTACTCGCGTTTCACAGAAGTCGATGGCGCGCGCGTACATTACCAGGAAGCAGGGAGGAGCGACGCCCCGGCAATGATTTTGATTCACGGCTTCGCGGCATCTAACCACGTATGGAGTAACGTTTTTTTGGAACTCGCCGACGCAGGTTTCCGCGCAATCGCGCCGGACCTTCTGGGTTATGGCTACTCTGCCAAGCCTCGTGACCTCGACTACACAATCGTACGCCAGGCACAAATGCTTCTGAATTTACTGGACCAGCTGGGAATTGATCGGGCAATTCTTGTCGGCAGTTCATACGGCGGAGCAATCGCTGCAACGATTGCGCTCGATCGGCCCACGTTGGTAGCGAAACTAATCCTGATTGGCGCGGTGACGAACAACAAGCCGACACGGTATCTATTGATGCGCCTCTTTGGTTCACCAATTATCGGCGACATTCTTTCTCCTCTCGTGGTGGGTTCGCGCCGCCTGCTCCGTCTAAGGATGAAGCGAGTCTATGACAGGCATGCGTGGGAGCTTGATGAAAGAAGAGTTGATGCGCGACACCTTCCCTTGCGCACAGCGGGTGCCCACCGTGCGATTATTCGCACTGTCCGTCGGTGGGATGCAGACCGCGTGTCACGCGAAGCGCATCTGATCACCGCGCCGACACTTTTGATTTGGGGCGATAAGGATCGTGACGTGCCGCTGCAAGATGGCAAGCATCTGCACCGGGAGATTCCTAATTCGCGCCTGGTCGTTTTTCGGGAGTGTGGACACCTTCCCCACGAAGAGTATCCGCAGGCTTTTACTAAAGTCGTTTCAGAGTTTTGTGCTTAACAGACTTGGAAAGAGTGTCGACGAGCCGAGCTAATTATGAGTATTCAGTGGTTCATGCGCAGCGCCTCGCCGACTGAGGGATCGCGGCGGACACGCCAGATCTTGGAGTCGAGGTAGTAATGGATAAAGGCATAACCCCAGAGGAAGGAAATGCCCAACTGAATAGCCAGCGAACCCCCGAGGCCGCCGCTGTCGCCGCTTTTCAAACTCGAGTAGCCAAGAAATTGCCTTGGCCCCTGATAGAGCAATCCGAAAAGAATTCCGAAGGCGATGTAGTAGAGCAAGCGCCGGCTGATCAATTCGGCGGCGCCGTATTTTGCGCGAAGCTCAGGGTTTGCTTGTGAGACGCCCTCTTTAACACTTCCAACCCAGCGCGGTTGCCCCGCTGGGGGCCCCGGGGTCGGGCTTCCGCCACGGAAGCTCTCGCGCTCAGTGTATTTCCGGTTGTGAAACCAAATCAGCCTGTGATACTGCAAGTTGTGATAGATAGTCAGAATGGCCACGATCGCGATTGGCTTATGGGGCATCGGTGTGAGCAACACAATCCAGTGCATCGGAATCGAGGCGGCGAGTAATAGATATTTCGGCACATCGAGCGGCTCGCGGTTGAACGCGCGCTGCACCTGCCTACCAAGCCAGGCGAAAGCAAGAATAATTGTGCCGGCCAGCAGAATCGTGGCCAGACCACTCACGTCGGACTGCAGGGTGGCCGGAACGCGGGCCATCGCCTCCGGGTCCAGGGCGATAAACGCGACGAAGGGATAATTGAAAGCGAAGAGCAATAACAACCGATCGAGGGCATTATCGACTGGGGCTAGATCGTTGTTTTTCTTTTTGTAGAGCACCATGAAGCCATAGTGTTGCTTCACCAGATGGTAGTAGGCCCAGAGCGCGGCGAAGAAAAAGAAGATAAGACCAGCGCCCGCGAGGACCATCATTGGACCAATTGCAAAGAAAAGCAGTGAGCCCCAAAGCAGGCGACTGCGATTGCGCCGCTCCGTGCGATCGAAATAGGTTCTTGAAAAGGTACCGAAGACGTGTGGCGCGTCGATTAAGATTGCCCAGAGCGCGACCATCGGTACCAGGGGAATGAGTCCCGAAACATAGAGGAGCAAAAGGGCGTAGCTGGAAGCGACTGAACCGATGAACCAGATAATGTCGTCCCGCGCGCTTATGATCCAACGCAGGGAGAGGGCGCCGGCTCGGGTATCAGCAATAGCGTTGGCAACAGTGGCCATTGGCTTTTAGTTACTGTCTGGTGAAAACGATTGTCCGCGAGGCCAGGATTCTACCACCGGAAGAAACACACGCAGAATAAACCTGAAAATCGAACCCGTCAGCTAAGGCAACTGGGTCCGACTAAGCCTCCGGTACTACGCCTTGGAAATCGGCTCTTCAATCCCACAGCGTGGGCACGATAAGGCCCGACGAGTAGCATCAGTCCAACGTGCTAGTGCCAACTCGCACGCGTTCGATTCCTTTTGTACTGGTTTTATTTGCCCGACAGAACTTGCGTGTAATTCCGGATGCTTCTGTTTTCGTTCGGCATTCTCTGCGGTGCAATGTTTGCAGAGCCAACCATAACCGAGATCAATAAAGTGGTTGGTTTGTTGCACGAGTCGCCGTTAGGGGTGGGACTCTCGAGCGTCAGGTACCGGGTTTGATTCACTTATTCCCGGCCCCCTGACGGCGAGAGGTCGACTGTTATCGCCGAAGAATTCCGCGCCTGGTGTCAGCGGGTCCTGAGAGGCGCACGGGCACGATTGTTCTACGGCCATTTCGCATAATTTGTACTTGAACAGTGTCACCGACCTGGTGTTTATCCAGAATGCGGTAGAGATCGTCGTTGTTCGCGATTTTTTGGCCGTCAATACCCACAATAATGTCTCCGATTTCGACATCACCATTTTCGGTCTGAGTGAGTCCACGCAAACCGGCATTTGCGGCAGCTTCCCCTGCGGCGACCTGCCAGATGATCACACCCTGGGAGACTGGCAGTTCAATCTGGTTCTTAAGGACCTCGACGTCCCTGCTGCTGATTCCCAATTTAGGCCGGCGCACTTCGCCGGAACGGACTAACTGCGGCACGATACGCTTCGCGATGTTGACAGGAACCGCGAAACCGACACCGGCCGAGGCGCCGGATCGGGACAGAATCTGGGAGTTGATTCCTATCATGCGACCGTGCGAGTCGAGTAACGGACCACCGGAGTTTCCCGGATTGATAGACGCATCGGTTTGAATTGCACCTTCAATCGGTCTGCGATTGCGTGCGCGAATGGGACGCTGTAAACCGCTGATTACACCAGTCGTGAGTGTTCGATCGAGACCGAAAGGATTGCCGATAGCCAGAACCTTCTGCCCGACCTCAAGCCGATCGGAGTCACCAAGCGGCACAATTGTTAAAGGTTCTTTTGGCGTCTCGAGTAATTTAATTACGGCCAGGTCAGTGTCGGGATCTCCCCCCACCAATTTGACCGCATAGTTCTTTTGTCCGCCGAAGCTGACTGCCAGTTTCGTGGCGCCTTCGATGACGTGGTAGTTAGTGAGAATGTTACCTTCCTGATCGATGACCGATCCGGAGCCAGATCCTTCCTGGGGTTCAACGAAGCCGAAGAAATCACGTGCGTAAGAAGTGGAATGAACGTTTACGACACCGGGTGAGAGCGTGCGGTAAATCTCGATATTGTTTTGTTCGTCACTGGCGACTGCGGGATCCGTCAGACCGGCTGGCGCCTTCTCAGAGAACGCAGAGCTGGAGGGCTGAAACCGATTTCCGAAGCGATCTACAACCGCGATGGTGCCGGCTGCAAACAATCCGGAAACCAAAGCGACAAGTAAAATTTGACGGGCGGAAAGTCTATACATGGTTTGATTCTCACTTGTTATTGGTTAGAGCTCATTCGAGACGAACATATTTTATGATGCCGACCCTGTCTCGGCCGTTGCGCGGGCCCGTTGCGCAGGATCGTCACGAGCAAGTCCTCGCCTAGTCCTTCCCCATTTGACCGGGCATAATAAATTTAGGGCTTCTGAAAGCTCGGTGCAAGGGCAAATCGGCGGGCACCGAAGCATACTCCGCCCAACATTTCTCATACGTTTCCAGAGCGCCAGTGTTTCTTAATTTCTTTAACGAGAGGGCTCGACAGGTCAGGGAACGAATCCAGGCCGATCGACGGCATTTTCTTGAGTGGATCAGGAGAAAAAGGCTACGAATGATCGGGGCAGGCTAACAAAGTAAGTAAGGATCGTGGCAGGAGCATGCCAACCCAATGCCGAAAAGCCGGTTGCAACGTGGACCAACATCAGTACGAGATATATTCCCAGGACCAGTTTCATTCCTCGTCGGGCGAGAGGACGTTCTGCACAGCGATAGAGAATCAGGGCTGCAACTGCCCCTACGGCAAGCTTGACTGAGAGAAATGACGCCTCGCCATGATCTAACAGGCTGGCCATAAGACTGTTTCCCTCGGTAGCAACGTTCAAACGCAGCCAAAGAAGGGTTAGCTGCGCGTCGAGCCAATTCATAGCGAATAACAAAACGGCTTTGGATAGTGCGCCCATTTGCTCCTTAACAAACGTTGTTAAACTTCGGTTCCTTTTTACGCCAGAACCTCCAAAACCGAAATGGCCTGGAGGTCCTGTCGTATACGGGAGGAACGAGACTCGTACCGTGGTACTAAAAGAAACTCACAATTAGATTCTCGTTCCCGAAATCCTGTGCAAACTCCACGCCCAGAACTCGCGGGTCGTCCAACTTTTTGTGCCGACTAAGTGGCAGGTATTATAAACAGAACTCGGTGATGGCGAAAGACAGATGAGTGCTAATTCAGTTTCAACTGAACGGACTCTACGGGTGCAGCTAAGATGAAGCAGCAATGGCCACGTCGATAGCAGAAGCGATAGTGCAAGGAGCTCACGCTTTACGAAACGCCGGCGTCGCCGAAGCACGTCGTGAAGCCGGATCGCTAGCGGCGCATGTCCTCGGGCGAGATCGCTCTTTCATCCTCAATCGCGCGGATGACCCTTTAAATCAAGAGCATCTGGAACTGTTTCGTCGGTTTATTGATCGGCGCGCCAAAGGTGAGCCACTTCAATACATCATGGGTGTGCAGGAGTTCTTTGGCCTCGATTTTGAAGTCACGCGCGAGGTGTTAATTCCCAGGCCCGAGACCGAGTTGCTGGTGGAAACAGCGCTCAAATTAACGACCGCAGGCGATACCGCGCCCTTCATTTGCGATGTGGGAACGGGTTCAGGCTGCATCGTTGTTACGCTGCTTCACGAACTTCCTGAAGCGCGTGCCGTTGCAATTGATATTTCGCAAGCAGCGGTAGCCGTTGCGAAGCGAAATGCCGGGCACCACTCGGTTGCCCACAGCATTGACTTTGTCGTTTCTGATTGTTTCGATGCGTTGATGTCGGGGGATCCACATCGCCCATGTTTTGATCTAATTGTCTCAAATCCCCCCTATGTTGCTGAACCCTCCCTCATCGGTCTGCAAACAGAAGTCCGCAATTTTGAGCCAAGAAGCGCACTGGCGGCAGGCGCAGACGGCCTATTGATCATTCGGCGCTTGCTACTCGAAGCGCCAAGTTTTGTGAAAGAAGGTGGACACTTTCTATTTGAAATTGGATTCGACCAAAGCGAAGCAGTTGAGCAATTAGTAGACCGGCGCCTCTGGAATGTTCTGGGCATTTTTAAAGATCTGCAGGGAATTCCTCGCATAGTTGCACTGCAGAAGCCGGCTGAATAGCAAAAGCCGCCCAGCAGGCCCAAAATTCTTGCCACAATGCTCATTGCCACGGTGTTTAGTTTTCAGAACCGCAAAAGACAGTTTCGTAAATCGGCGACCCGAACATTTAGGAGATAACGATATGAAAAAATGGGTAAGACGGACCGCGTTTATTCTGATTTTGACAGGCATGGCCAGCGTGATTGCCCACGCTCAGGGAGCAAGCCCGAAAGACGCATTAGCTTGTCGCGATAATTGGCAAAGCTCAAAATTAGCGAGTCATTGCGAGATTAAAGAACAAACACTGCCGGCATCAGGCAGCACGATAACGGTGGATGCGCGGCAGAACGGGGGCGTTTCGGTCAGAGGGGGAGACCGAAATGACATTTTTGTAAGAGCACGGATTCAAACCGCCGCTTTATCTCAAGGCGAAGCTGACGAGCTCGCAAAGCAAATCAGGATTGAAACTGCCGGGATGAAAATATTTGCCACGGGTCCTGATAGTCGGCGCGACTACCATTGGAGCGTGAGTTATGAAATCTTAGTGCCGCGGCGCTCGGATCTTTCGCTGGAGTCACACAACGGCGGCATCTCTATTTCTGACGTTCATGGAAACCTCGAGTTTAGCGCGGTGAACGGCGGAGTTGTTTTGAAACGTGTAGGAGGAAACGTCCGGGGAGGCACTACAAACGGTGGCCTGGTGGTTGAGCTAAACGGAGATCGTTGGGTTGGAGAGGAATTGGACGTGAAAACTACGAACGGGGGCATCATCATGACAGTCCCCGAAAACTATTCCGCACATTTGGAAACCGGTACTGTCAATGGGAGTTTGGTCATCGATTTTCCGGTAACGGTGGAAGGAAGAATCACTAAGGAACTCGCTGTGAATCTTGGTTCGGGGGGACCTACCGTTCGCGCGATGACGACAAACGGAGGCGTAAAGGTAAAACGCAGCGGACCAAATTTCTAGCGGCCAATAACTGACTAACTAATGGACGCGGCAGTCTTCCGGGATTGCCGCGTTCTTTCTTTGTCAGCCCCTGGTAACAACGCAGCTGACCCTCGAAAGAGCAACCACATTGGTTCGGAGAATTAATCGAATCCAGACTAGCCAATATCTTGTACTGTTCAGTTTGACGAATAAAAGCAGCGCCAACGAATCGCCGGAAGGGGTGCAGGAGCGACACACTCAACACAGAACCGAGCGCGTAGAGGCCGGATGCCAGAGTCAACTTCAGCATCTAAGCAAGTTGGAGAACGCGGGCGGGGATCAACCAGATAACTCGTGGCTGTCTTGTTCCAAGTCCGGTATCTTAATGAATCCAGGTATTGCCTATGGTTATCAGTGAAGTTGACTCTAGCATCCGGCGCTACCGCGCTCGGTTCTGTAATAGGTTCGCTTACGGGCGAATTTGAGTCTAGCAACGGTCAGCGCAACCAGCCCGCTGACTCCAAACTGAACCAATACCCAATATCTCATACACTTTAACCTTTCAGCTTTTTACTCTAATCTGTTCTGGTGGAGAAATTTCGCATTGCCGGCGGCCGGGCACTCAGTGGTCGCGTTTCTATAAGCGGCGCCAAGAATTCCGCGCTGCCGTGTATGGCGGCCGCGCTGCTTAGCCCTGAAACCGTCACTCTCCACAATCTTCCTTATGTTCGCGACATTATCACGCAGCGTCGTTTGCTCGAGGACATCGGGGCCACCGTGCTTACTCCCGAACTGCGAACCCACAAAATAACTGCAAGTAACATAGAACTATTCGAAGCGCCTTATGAACTGGTTAGAACTATGCGTGCCTCCGTACTCGCTTTGGGACCATTGCTTGCTCGTTTTGGCAAAGCCAAAGTTTCGCTGCCTGGAGGATGCGCGATTGGCACGCGTCCGATTGATCTTCATCTTGCGGCTTTCACGAAACTTGGGGCCGAAGTCAAACTCGAATCCGGCAACGTTATTGCGCGCGCACCCAAAGCAGGCCGTCTAGTTGGAGGCGATATCCATTTCGATAAAGTCACGGTTACAGGCACGGAAAACTTGATGATGGCGGCGACCCTGGCACGAGGATTAACAGTCCTTAATAACTCCGCCTGCGAACCTGAAATCAGCGACCTTGCTGAATTGCTTAACAAGATGGGCGCGCGCGTCCGGGGCGCAGGGACGAGCAGGATTGAGATCGAAGGTGTAGAAGCGTTGGGCGGAGCGCAGCATACAATCATTCCTGATCGGATCGAAACGGGAACTTTTATTGCCGCGGCGGCCATCACAAAAGGCGATCTGGAAATCAGGGACTGCCAGCCGCAACACCTTGGCAGCGTAATTGATAAGTTTCGTGAAGTCGGCGTCGGGATCGAAGAGATCAATCCCAGCACCCTTCACGTCTCCTGTGGCAAGGCGCTTACTGCCAAAGATGTGACCACACACCCCTACCCGCAATTTCCAACCGACATGCAGGCTCAGTATATGGCTTTGATGACGCAGGCTGATGGACAGGCAGTTATCGAAGAAACAGTCTTCGAGAATCGCTTTATGCACGCGTCCGAACTTCAGCGAATGGGTGCCCAAATTTCCATCGACGTCCGAAGTGCGTCTGTTATCGGGCCTACGCCCTTAACTGGCGCTCCGCTTTTGGCTTCCGATCTCCGCGCTTCAGCTTCCCTGGTTTTGGCAGGTTTAGTTGCAAATGGAGAGACAATTATCGATCGCGTCTATCACATTGATCGAGGGTACGAAAAAATAGAAGCTAAGCTCCGTGCTGTTGGGGCGGACATTGAGCGCATTCGAGACTCTGTCACTGCGCCGCTCTCGCAAGCTTCTCTTCCTGAGATTACCGCGGAAATGGGTTAGTCGTTATAAGGCGATCTGGCGGGTCGCGCGCAACTAACAGTTTGCTTTACACAGATAGGTCGCAAACTAACAGTTGCGTTCGGAATGCTTAATAAGGACGCTATACGAAAAAAACATGTCAGAACAAAGTTGCTTATTTTGCCGAATGATCACGAAGGAAGTCCCAGCCGACTTCGTCCACCAGGATGATCGCTCGGTCGTTATCCGCGATATCAAACCACAAGCGCCCACCCATCTGTTGGTAATCCCGATTGAGCATCTGGAGTCGTTGGATGACGCCTCGCAAAAAGATGAGGAGTTGCTGGGGCATCTCCTTCGCGTCGCCGCACGGGTTGCGAATGATGAAGGCCTTGCCGAAACTGGCTATCGCACCGTAATCAATACCGGAACTGGCGCGGGCCAGTCGGTCTTTCATCTTCACGTGCACGTGCTGGGCGGACGCGCCATGAACTGGCCTCCGGGATAGGAAGGAGGCAGGAGCAGGAGGCAGGAGCAGGAGGCAGGAGCAGGAGGCAGGAGCAGGAAAGCCGTCTCAGACAGTCCTTCGAGCTTCGAAATTTTCCCGGTAATAGAAAAATCTCGCCTTCGCAGGTTCACACCTTAGGGGCTACGGCTCGCACACCTTCCGACACTCCGCTTTCGTACTTCTTGAAATTCTCGTTGAAGCGACGCGCGAGGTCGCGCGCCTGCACGTCGTAGGCAGCTTTATCGGCCCAGGTGTTACGCGGCTGCAGAACTTCAGGCGGCACGTCCGGACAGGAAACAGGGACGTTGACGCCAAAGATAGGATCGGGCGCCGTGTCAACGTCGGTTAGAGTGCCATCCAATATCGCGCGAATCATGGCCCTGGTGTGCGCAATTTTCATGCGCTTTCCCACCCCATACGATCCGCCGCTCCAACCCGTATTTATCAGCCAGCAAGCGGCGTTATGATCCGCAATCTTTTTGCCAAGTAGATCAGCATAAACGCCTGGATGCAAGACCATAAACGGCGCGCCAAAGCATGTGGAGAATGTTGCTTCCGGTTCTTTGATTCCTTTTTCAGTCCCGGCTACTTTCGCGGTGTAACCGGACAGGAAGTGGTACATCGCCTGTTCGGGCGAGAGTTTGGCAACGGGGGGCAGCACGCCAAAAGCATCCGCGGTCAGCATAATGATGTTTTTCGGATGGCCCGCGTGGCCGGCGGGCACGATGTTGGAAATGCTTGTTAGGGGATACGAAGCTCGCGTGTTCTCGGTCTTAGCCGCATCATCAAGATCAATTTGCCGCGTGTTTGGATCAAACACTACATTCTCGAGAATCGTGCCAAACATGCGTGTCGTGCGGTAGATATCAGGCTCAGCTTCCGCCGACAACTTGATTACCTTCGCGTAACAGCCGCCTTCGAAGTTGAATACGCCATCATCTGACCACCCGTGTTCGTCGTCGCCGATTAGCTGCCGTTCAGGATCGGCTGAAAGAGTGGTCTTGCCCGTACCCGAAAGTCCGAAGAAAATCGCTACGTCGTCTCCAGCCCCCACATTCGCGGAGCAGTGCATGCTCATAACCCCGCGCTGTGGCAAAAGGTAATTCAAGATCGTAAAGACGCTCTTCTTTGTCTCGCCTGCGTAGGAGGTTCCGCCAATCAAGACCAAACGCTGGCTGAAATCCATCAGGATAAACGTTGGTGAGCGCGTGCCATCGCGCTGCGGATCGGCTTGAAAACTCGGAAAGTTGATAATGGTGAATTCAGGATGGTGTGGCGCCGTTACTTCCGGGTCATTAATGAACATTGTCCGCGCAAACAAGGAGTGCCAGGCTAGTTCGTTGATAATACGCACTGGCAGTCGATAGCTGGGGTGGGCTCCGGCAAATGTGTCCTGAACAAACAGCTCCCGTCCGCTTGCATGCCCCATCATTCGCTCTTTGAGCGAATTAAACTTATCCGGGGGGAAACCTTTATTAACATCTCCCCAAAACACCTTGTTTTCGCTCTCAGGCTCCCGCACTATCGCCTTGTCTTTAGCCGCGCGTCCCGTATGCTCCCCCGTTTCGACGATGAGCGCTCCCTGATCCGAAAAGAAACCTTCGTTACGGCGAGCCACCTCTTCGTAGAGTTCCGGAGCCGTAAGATTCCAATAAACACGCGCCGGTGCGCGTATGCCATAGTTATCGAGTTCGTAGTCGGTTCGTTTGCGGCCAACATCCTCTGTGGCTCGTTCTACGCGAAATGAAGTCATAAGAATCTCCAAAGACTGTTGAAAACCTGACTTAACTCTCGGCCTTGTATACCCTTGACCGCGCCCGTGCTATTCAGCCGTATTTTCAGCAATACGGCGCTCGTGGGCCAATTCTCAGGGCAACGGACAGGTCGCGCGCTGCGCGTTCGATGCGATCCGCAACCGCTTCCAGGGTATCGACTTCAGCCGTCGTGCGAACTGCGACAGCGTCGAGCGCGTCTTTGATGTGTTCAATAAGGCGTGTTGCCTCAGTTTCTGTCTCTTTTTCGCTCCGACTCATCTGGCGAACTGCAAGATTTTCTTTCATGCTTAATGTGCGATGCTTAATCGCTATCCTTTATGAAAACCTGTTTGGATTGGCGAACTTAAATCTCAGCCAGGTATCGGCCACTACATCCCAAACCCCGACTTTATAACCTAGACTCTTACATCACTGAGGCACTCGAAGCAAGAGCGCTCATCCGACAGGGATGCTGGCGCTAGCGCAGTTCGGTCAGACCCAAATAAGCCGTCTACCTTCGGTCCTTTCACTTGCCCGGCTTTTGCCTTTCCCAGACTCATCTGTTAATAGCACTAAAGAATGAATTACCGCCCCGGCAAAGAATCTTTCACAAAGAAAGAATGGCAAACTGTCCAGTCGCTTCGGACTCCGGCGAAGGTCCAGCGCTTCTTCAGTTCAATGCCTTACAACTGGGAGCGCAATGGCGGCACACTTCGCTCTTTCCGCGAAGTGGTGAAACGCAAGCAAGCCCACTGCCTGGAAGCGGCTGTCAGCGCCGCGGTGATTCTCGAGCAGCACGGCTATCCTCCCCTCCTATTAGATATCGAGTCGGAGGATCTGCTCGATCATGTAATCTTCGTTTTTCAGAGACGTGGCTTATGGGGCTCGATTGGCCGTTCCCGTGATATCGGACTACACGGGCGCCGGCCTTTGTTTCGTTCGCTAAGGGACTTGACGTGGAGCTATTTCGATCCTTACGTGGACTTTTCTGGCCGAATAAAAGGTTATGGCCTCGCGAATCTCTATGAACTCGGTAACTATGATTGGCGCTTCTCAACGAAAAACATGTCAAAAATTGAAAACTATCTTCGCGAGCTTCCGCATCGACGAATCCGTTCGTCAGATAAGCGATACGAACAACTCCTTAGCCGCTACAAGGAGTACAAGAAACGCTATCCGAAAAGCGCGCCCGCCTACTATGACAACCGTCATCAGTGGATGTTGTAGCGAAGTGGGAACCCCGTGAGGTTTTCGTTTTGACGGCATCCCAGGGCGTTGAGGCTGTGTCGAAACTCATGTTGCTGAAAGAAATCACCCTACATCGCCGCACACAATACAGAAC
>JBHEMV010000019.1:12792-20120 GCA_046262375.1 Pyrinomonadaceae bacterium | reverse complement strand
ACCGCCAACGGTTCTGTATTGCGGGGCGACGTCGCCCGGGATTTGGCATCGGCTGCTTTCGCTCTTTCAAGTTTTGACACAGGCTCGTTGCCCTGGGTTACGTCGAAGATAGAAGCTACGACTCGGTAACTGTCAAACCTTCGCGGGAAAACTTCCAATCGAGGACCTCGGCACGTTCTTCAGCACTAAGTGCTCGCTCAACATCTGCCTTTCTTCCATCGGCACAAAGAAACGCGATACAACCTCCGCCTCCGGCGCCACAAATTTTTGCCGCTTCAGCGCCGTTAGCCAGTGCCTTTTCGACCAGTCGTTCCATTTGAGGGGTGGCCACTCCCGGCGCAAGTCGTTTCCGGTTCGGGTAAGCGGCGCGCATGATTTTGCTCACCTGAGTCCAATCATCTGCTAATAAAGCTTTACGCATGTTCCGCGCGGAATCGCGAATACCATCGAAAAGTTCAAAGAGTTCCGGGTCGCCGTCAATGTGATGCTTGAAGATCTCCCAGTTGTTTGTTCCCGAGAGTCGCGGCTCGCCGGTGTAACAAATCGCAATGCGGTTTTGGAGTTTCGTTTCATCGATCTTCAGCGCTTCCCGCTCAATACCGTCGGGCCGAAAATGAACGCATGAAGCGGAACCATAGAGCGCCGAATAATAATCCTGGAAACCCGCCGGCACTCGAATCACGGTCGTCTCTACGTTGGCGGCGATGGTGATGAACTTTCGCTTTTCGTACTTATTTCCCACCAGGCGATTTAGGGCGCCTATACAGGCTATGGCCAGCGCGGAGGACCCGCCCATGCCCGCGCCCGCGGGAGCTAGACTATTTGCTGTTAAATGAAACCCAGTAGTTGGTTTGAAAAAGTGCACTAACTTCGAAATCAATTCCAGGCGCTCTTCGCGAATGAGATCTTCTATCGCGGCAAGTTCGGTTTCAAAAGCTACCTTGCGATCTCGCGATTCGAGCACGATACGACCATCATCGCGCGTTTTGATTTGACACTGGGCGCGGAGCGAGGTTGCAAAATTTACCGTCGCAGCGCCCGGATGGAAAAGATACAAAGGCCAGATATCTATCGTGCC
Source organism: Pyrinomonadaceae bacterium (assembly GCA_046262375.1). Classification (GTDB taxonomy): domain Bacteria; phylum Acidobacteriota; class Blastocatellia; order Pyrinomonadales; family Pyrinomonadaceae; genus PSRF01. Next base: position 19,042 of record JBHEMV010000019.1, on the reverse strand, counting down.
GCCGGCAAGATCCACGCGCGTAGGTGCAGAAGACTCAATCAGCATTTTAGATTTGCGATCGCCCTGAACTTTGATCCTAATTTTGAGCTTCGTACTTTGATCTTTGCACTTTGTTCCGGCTTTCTTAAATTACTCTCGATCTCAATTGATAATTAAGCTAATAGTCTAACTGCAGAGTTCAAAGCACTAAGATCAAGTTCAGAAGTTCAAACTCAATCAGTCGGCGTCGGGTTTCTCACTCTTCGTTAGTGTTTTTTTTGATTCCGCACGCCGTGTAGGTTTGAACGGAATGTGCTCCTGAAACTCCTGCTTTAAGCCTTGCAGCTTTTCCTGTGCAGCTTGCTCGAACTCCTGCAAACGTTCGGGGTCGGCTTCTTCAACTTTCTTGGATAGCCAGAAGCGTTCTGCAAAATAAAATCCCGCGATGCCCACTACGACGATAATTAGGAGCACTTTGCCAAGTCGTTGGAAGTCCCCGATGATGCCGATGACAGCGCCGCTAAAGAAATATCCCGCCCCACTGAGAATGAAAACCCACGCAAAACAACTACAGAATGAAAGTAGCACAAAGCGCAGATAAGGCATGCGGCCGACACCATAAAATATGCAACAGGCCCAACGCAGTCCGTAAATATATTTAGAAAGGAAGATCGAGAGACCGCCAAAGTTGTTCGTCAAGCGCTCCATGCGCGGCTTGGCGGCGCGATAGAAGCGGAGATCGCGAACACCTTTGCGAAACCCGCGACCGGTGAGGTAGGCAATGTTGTCGCTAGCCGCGCCGCCCAATGTCCCGGCCAGAAGAACCCAGGCAAAACTCTGATCGCCCAAAAAGAGACGTTGCGCGAGTACGCCGGCCAGCAGAAGCGTGATGTCGCCCTCAATCATCACGAGTAGAAAAACCGCATAGACACCATAGCGAAGGATGAAGTCGTAAAGGAAATCTAGACTCATGTTTGGAAAGTGAGCAGTGAGCGGTGAACGGTGAGCAGTGAGCGGTATAAACGGGCACTCAAGGCCGTCAATCCGGGAACAACTGCTTACTGCTTACGGCTTACTGCTTACTGGAATCCTGTTCTTCTTGCGACGGTTTCACCACCAGCACAGGGCACGAAGCATGACGCACAACTGCTTCAGCGGTCGACCCGAAAAGTATTCGCCCCAATCCTGTTCGCCCGTGCGACGAAACGACAATCAAATCGACATTGCGATCTTTTGCGACCCGCACGATCTCCGAAGCCGCTTCACCATGAACGATTAATTCCTCTACTTCCAGCCCGGCACACTCTTCACATTCGGCGATTTTTGGGAGCTCGCGTTCCGCTGAGTCCTCCAGCTGATCTGTAATATCCGCGAGTGGCAAAGGCTCCGTCATTCCCGAGTAACCGACGGTGGGAACCATTGGCTCGATGACATGCACACAAATTATTGAGGCGCTAAACGTACGCGCCAACGATGCAGCATAGGACAGCGCGTAATTGCCGCACTCGCTGAAGTCCGTTGGCAAGAGTATTGACCGGATCTGCATGGCAATTTGGTCTTTGGTCTTTGGTCTTTGACAGCTATTGCATTGCACTCGCTATCAGAAACCAAAGACCAAAAACCAAAGACCGCTTTTAAGTGCGGTCATTCTACACGCAGAAAGACCCGTTTGACAGCCCCAGTACCCTCGATTATGCTTCGGTAGTTCCGCTTATGCTGACTACTTACAGGAAGGTTTGAGATCGCGATGCCCCCTAAATCGGAGTCGACTTTCATAGGAATAGAGCTCTCCGGGTCCAAACTGTGCGCTGCTACGGTAAATGACGAAGGTGTGGTAGGTGAGCGGCGTGAAGCGCAGCTGCAAACTGACGCCCTGGTCAGCCAGGTAGCACGCTTAGTCAGCGATTTGCGGGGGACTGCGAACAATATCGGTGCTGTAGGAATCGCGATACCCGGTTTAGTTAACAGGCAAACAGATCGGGTGATCGCTTCAAGAGACTTACCGGCGACGGTCCGGGAAAACCTTCACTCCGAATTCACTGAAGCCATGGGGTTGAGAGTCGAACTTGAAAATGACGCCAACGCCGCTGCGTATGGTGAACACAAGATTGGCGCCGGCCGCGGGAGCCGGGACCTTTTCTACATAACTATCGGTGAAGGTATAGGGGGAGCGATCATTCTCGACGGAAAACTTTGGACTGGCGCATCGGGGCTGGCCGGGGAAGTGGGGCATATCACCATCGATACTGAGGGTTCGGAATGTGAGTGTGGTAACACGGGCTGCCTTGAAACTGTTGCTTCTGGGCCAAACATTGTGCGCCGGGCAAATGAAAGACTCTATCGAGATTCAACCTCGTCGCTTTCGAAGTTGGCCATGAATAAAAACTTCACTGCTGACGATATGGCCCGTGAGGCAAAAGAGGGCGACGATTTTTCACTGATGATGATTGAGCGAACAGGGAAGTATATTGGCACCGCAGTGGCGAGCATAATCAATCTCTTGAACATCGAGCGTATTGTGCTTGGCGGCGGTGTAATGCAGGCAGGCGAATTAATCCTCCAACCTATTATTCAAGAGGCAAAACGACGAGCCTTCCAACCTTGTTTTGAAGCGACTCAAATCCTCGCGGCGGCCCTTGGTGCCGATGCTGCGACCATCGGCGCAGCTATGCTCGCCAGGGATGCTGCTGTTACTTAAGACCTAAATTTAATTGAGACTTGGGATTTTTAGATTTCAGATCTGAGATTTCAGCTCTGAGATTTCAGCTCTGAGGATTGAGATTTGACCCATCTCGCGTCGCGGTGACTATCCCCCAACCATGCCCACATAATCAGCAGCCGCGTTAGCGGTATTGCCACTGTCACCATCATCTTAATGTTCGCGGGAGCGGGGAGCGCTTTCAGCTGACTTGCGCCTTCGAACATTTTCGTTCGTGGCGCGTGCGATAGCGCCTGGCTTATATCACACGGATGTATCACACAAATGTTTCATACGAATGCGTCGTGGAATACTTCTGAATTACTCCTCACGATAATGAGAATTTGAAAAAATTTATTCATCTGATACAGTACGTAAACACTCTGTAAGAAACAGTTTGGGCCCAGGGGGTTTTGCGGACCGTACTGTCTACGGGTGGCTTGTAGTCTGTCGGCAGTAGTTTTTCGTGCGTCCAAGGTTCACTGTTTTAGGTAGCGCGAAACTTCGGGAATGCCCAATTCTTTTATCAGGGATTAGCAAAGCTGCGGCGATGCCACAGATTTTTCATCACAGTACAAACGCGCTCGCGAAACTGACGATCTACGGGACCATCTTCATTCTTGTTGCCGCACTCTGGGTCACTGCGGAGTTGAATCGCTCATCCTGGAATACCGGACAGTGGGTTGAACGGCAACAACCGGTCCAGTTTAGTCATAAGCATCACGTCGGCGACGATGGCCTGGATTGTCGCTATTGCCACACGTCTGTGGAAACTGCCGCCTCGGCAGGTTTGCCCTCGACCTCCACCTGCATGAACTGTCATAAACAGATCTGGGCGGATAGTCCTTATCTCGAGCCGGTTCGTGCCAGCTTTCGCACCGGCAAACCAATCGAATGGATTAGAGTGCACGATCTTCCCGACTACGCTTATTTCAATCACAGCATTCATGTGAACAAAGGGGTCGGCTGTTCGACCTGCCACGGTCGAGTAGACCAAATGCCTATTGCCTATCAGGCCTCGACGCTTCAGATGGAGTGGTGTCTGGATTGTCATCGTAATCCTGAGAAGTATGTGCGGCAGAACGAAAAAGTTTTTGATATGGAGTGGCGGACCGAAAACACTACTAGCGAGGAAGTTGCTGAAGGCAGATCGCTGGTAAAGAAATATTACATTCAACCGCCGAACGTGTTGACGAGTTGTTCGACCTGTCATCGTTGATGCGAGGCGCAGCCTCGCGCGTTCGCCTTGGCGCCGTAAAGGCACAGCCTTTCGGCACATCAAGCGTCAAAGCCGCAGCAACTGATGAGTGAAGACCGACACATAAATTTTAAGCTGATGCGGGATCGTGTTCTCGCCGCGCAAGGGGGCAAGACCTATTGGCGGAGCCTTGAGGAGCTCGCGGACGCTCCTGAGTTTCGCGAGTTTGTCGAGCGTGAATACCCGCAGCACGCTGAAGAATGGAATGATCCCCTGGAGCGCCGCACGTTTCTTAAGTTAATGGGGGCGTCGCTTGCGCTCGCCGGCTTGAGTGGATGCGCGTTTCAGCCGCCCGAAAAGATTGTTCCTTACGTAAAGCAACCTGAGTATGAGTTTCCAGGCAAAGCACTTTTCTTTGCCACGGCCACCTCGCTGGGTGGGATTGCTACACCATTGCTGGCGACGAGTAACGAAGGCCGGCCCACCAAGCTTGAAGGAAATCCTGATCACCCGAATAGCCGGAACGGTGATCCTCAGGATCGAGGTTCCAGCGCTACAGACATTTTTTCGCAAGCCTCGATATTGAGCCTCTACGATCCGGATCGATCTCAGATTGCGCTCTATCGCGAAGAGGCCAGGACCTGGTCAACCTTCGTGGGTGAGATTCGCAGCGCCCTTGATGAGCAACGTTCGAAGCAAGGCGCGGGGCTGCGTTTTCTGACCGAAACAATCACTTCGCCCACGCTTTCCGCGCAGATGAAAGAAATTCTTATCGAGTTTCCGCAGGCAAAGTGGCATCAGTACGAACCTGCAAATAACGACAACGCACGCGCCGGAGCGATGATCGCTTTCGGCCAACCGGTCAACACAATCTACGACTTCAACAAAGCCGATCGCATACTTTCGCTCGACGCCGATTTCCTTGCGGCATTACCCGGAACTCTTAAGTACGCTCGCGATTTCGCTGCGCGGCGACAAATCACGGAAGGCAAGAAAGAGATGAGCCGGCTTTACGTGATTGAGACTACGCCGACAACGACCGGAGCGAGTGCAGATCATAAGTGGACAACAGGTCCGTCGGAAATAGAATCAGTTGTGACTCTTCTGGCAAGAAAGTTGGGCGTAAACTTTGGAACGCAAAGTCTTCCACCCACAGTCGCTGTTGACATTCACTCAAGTTTCGTCGACGGTGCAGCAAAGGATCTTCAACAGCATAAAGGCGCGAGCATCGTTATCGCCGGCAAAGAGGCGCCACCAGCGGTTCATGCGTTGGCCCATGCGATGAACGACGCGCTTGGCAATGTCGGCAAGACTATTTTCTACACAGATCCTGTAGAAGCGAATTCAGTTGATCACCGACAATCGCTCCAGGAGCTTGTCAACGATATCGATGGCGGCCGGGTGGAGATACTGGTCATCATTGGCGGCAATCCGGTTTACAACACGCCTGCAGATCTCAAACTCGATAAGGATCGCTTGTTCAAGACGAAGTTGCGAGTGCATCTCAGTCAATACCGCGATGAGACCTCGGAGCTTTGTCATTGGCACATTCCGGAAACGCACTATCTTGAAGCTTGGAGCGATACGCGTTCCTACGATGGCACAGTCACGATCGTGCAGCCGTTGATCGAACCGCTTTATCAAAACAAGAGTGCGCATGAGTTGTTGGCGGTGTTCACGCCACAATATGACCGCAAGCCGTACGACATTATCCGTGATTACTGGCAGAGCCAGGGTCAGACGGCAGGAGGCAGACGGCAGGAGGCGGACCGCAGTAGACAGGAGGCAGGAGGCAAACAGCAAACAGCAAACAGTAAACAGCAGACACCAGAAGGCAGGAGGCAGGAGACGGGAGGCAGTAAGCAGGAGACCGCAAACACAGCCGCGAGCGGCAACCCTGTAACAAGTCCGTCTGTAACGGCTCAGCCTACGTCATCGGAAGACTTTGAAACGTGGTGGCGCAAGTGTGTTCATGATGGATTCGTGCCGGGCACGGCTCTGCCGCCAAAGAGTGTCTCAGTTAATGGGAGCAATCTCGGTCAGCCTAACGCGGCTAACTCCCAGCCCCCAACACCCAACTCCCAGTTCGAACTCGTCTTCCGTACTGACCCGACTATCTATGACGGCCGCTTTGCAAACAACGGCTGGTTGCAGGAGTTGCCGAAGCCACTGTCGAAACTAACCTGGGACAATGCAGCACTCGTGAGTCCAAACACCGCAAAACAACTAGGGCTGGAAAAAACAATTGGCCGGAAAGGCGGCGACATCTATGTCGACACGGTAAAAATCACTCACCAGGGACGCACATTTAGCGATCCAGTCCCGACCTGGATAACGCCCGGCCAGCCAGACGAAGTCATTACTATTCATCTCGG
>JBHEMV010000019.1:0-12693 GCA_046262375.1 Pyrinomonadaceae bacterium | reverse complement strand
ATATGGGCGCCGACGCGCCGGTCGAGTCGGCAACGGTCACGGCTTCAATGCCTACGAAATTCGCACATCTGATTCGCCATGGTCCTTGAGCGGAGTACAGGTGGAGAAAGCGGGTGGCCAACATTTGCTCGCCACGACGCAGCTTCACTTCTCAATGGAAGGACGGGACATTCTGCGCACAAAAACGCTGGAGGATTATGTTCACGGCAAGCACGAACCCGAAGAAACTCACGAGCCGCCGCCTGACGAGACGCTCTACCAGCCAGAACTTTACAACTATCAAGATCAGGGAAACGGGTTGAACTACGCCTGGGGCATGGCAATCGATTTGAATAACTGCGTCGGCTGCAATGCGTGCACGATCGCCTGCCAATCGGAAAACAACATTCCGATAGTCGGGAAAGAGCAGGTAGTTCGCGGTCGTGAGATGCACTGGATTCGCGTCGACACCTACTTCAAAGGTGAAGACGCAAACAGACCTGAAGCTACAAACTTCATGCCGGTTCCATGCATGCATTGCGAGAACGCACCATGCGAACCAGTCTGCCCGGTCCATGCTACTGTGCACAGCTCCGAAGGCTTAAACGACATGGTCTACAACCGGTGCGTGGGTACGCGCTACTGTTCCAACAACTGCCCTTACAAGGTGCGGCGATTTAATTTCCTTTTGTATCAGGACTGGGAAACGCCAACGTATCAGTTGATGCGTAACCCGGACGTGAGTGTGCGCAGCCGCGGCGTCATGGAGAAATGTACTTACTGTGTTCAGCGGATCCAGGGCGCAAAAATACAATCGGAGATTGAAGGACGAAAGGTCCGCGACGGCGAAATCGTGACCGCGTGCCAGGCCGTATGTCCGACTGAGGCGATCGTCTTTGGCGATGTCAACGATCCAAACAGCCGTGTTTCAAAATTGAAAGCGGAGCAGAGAAACTATTCTTTGCTGGCGGAGTTGAATACGATGCCGCGCACGACCTATTTGTCGGCGTTGCGTAATCCAAACCCGGAAGTTAAGGAAGTTTAGAGTCCAAGCTTTAGCTTGATTCTATATGAACAAGCAACCTAAAGGTTGAACTCTAAACTGGTTGAAATGCCGGACGAACCACATAGCCAAGGTCCGATTCATGCGACGACGGCGCCGGTCATCGACCCGGGGCTGACGTTTGCCTCCGTGACGGACAAAATCAGCTCGATCGTCTTGAAGCGGAAAACTCCCCTCGGCTGGTTCATCGGCTTCGCAATTTCGTTTGTTCTCTTCCAACTGCTTCTGCTTACGATTACAAAACTTGTCTTTACAGGCGTCGGCATTTTCGGAACGAACCAACCCGTTGGTTGGGCCATGCCCATCATTAATTTTGTCTGGTGGATTGGTATTGGGCACGCCGGCACGTTGATCTCGGCAATTCTGTTGCTGCTTAGACAACAGTGGCGCACCTCAATTAATCGGTTCGCGGAAGCGATGACACTGTTTGCAGTGGCCGCGGCCGGAATCTATCCGATTTTCCACCTTGGTCGACCGTGGCTGGCTTACTGGTTGTTTCCTTACCCCAACACGATGGGAATCTGGCCGCAGTTTCGCAGTCCCTTGATGTGGGACGTGTTTGCCGTCTCCACTTATGCGACCGTCTCGGCGATGTTTTGGTTTGTCGGTCTCATTCCCGACTTTGCAACTCTGCGAGATCGCGCACGCAGTAAACCTTTTCAAATTCTTTACGGGATGCTGGCAATGGGTTGGCGCGGATCGGCGCGGCACTGGCATCGCTATGAGATGGCATATTTGCTGCTGGCAGGCCTGGCCACGCCCCTTGTGCTTTCAGTTCACACAATCGTCAGTTTTGATTTTGCGATTGGTATCATTCCTGGCTGGCACGCCACCATGTTTCCGCCTTACTTCGTGGCAGGGGCAATATATGCGGGCTTCGCTATGGTGCTGTTGCTGACGATTCCCCTCCGAAAGTTCTACGGGCTGGAGGGCTTCATCACGATGCGTCATATGCACAACATGGCAAAAGTGATGTTAGCGACTGGTTTGATCGTTGGCTATGGCTACGTGATCGAAGCATTTTTTGGTTGGTATAGCGGCAATCGGTTTGAGCGCTACATGATCTGGAATCGCATGCATGGTCCATATGCTATGTACTACTGGGGCTTGATTCTTTGCAACATCATAACGCCTCAATTTCTGTGGATAAAAAAAGTGCGTTCAAACCTCCTGATGTTGTGGCTGATCTCGCTGGTCGTTAGCATTGGCATGTGGCTGGAGCGATTCGTGATTGTGGTGACCAGCCTGCATCGCGACTTCTTGCCTTCGTCGTGGGGCATGTATCAGCCCTCGGTATGGGACTGGTCGATGTACGTCGGGACGATTGGACTTTTTCTTTCGCTCATCTTTCTGTTTATCCGCTTCCTGCCGATGATTTCGATCTTCGAGATGCGAACCATCCTGCCGGAAGCGGAAGTCGAGGAGTAAATAGACCGCAGGAGCAGGTGGCAGGGGCAGGGTAGCAGGAACGCGAAGGGGAGGTGGCGCAAACTGTTAGTTTGCGATCTTGAGTTGGAAGGCGTGTAAAGAAGGATTAATGCACGCGCAAACTAACTGTTTGCGTTACCACTGAGATGCCTGAAGAAGACAGAACAGAACCCTGGGAACATGATCTGGAGGACCCGGAGCCTTTTCATCATCAGGCCACGTCTTCTCATGGTCATCGCCGGGGCACGCACGCGCTCTACGGAATCATGGCTGAATTTAATAACCCCACAGAGTTGGTAGCGGCTGCCCGGCAAACTTACCAGGAAGGTTACCGCCGAATTAATGGTTATTCGCCTTATCCGATTGAAGAACTTTCCGAGGCAATTGGTTTTACTCGTACAAGTCTCCCTTTAATTGTTTTGATTGGCGGGATACTCGGAGGGCTGGGCGGCTTTTTCATGCAGTACTGGATGGAAGTTATCGATTACCCATTGAATGTTGGCGGCAAGCCCTTAAACAGTTGGCCTGCTTTCATTCCGATCACGTTTGAGTGCACGATTTTGGTTGCCGCGTTGGCGGCTGTGTTGGGGATGCTGGCGCTAAATAAGCTGCCGCAGCCTTATCACCCGGTGTTCAATGCACCGAATTTTGCCCTCGCCACGCGCGACCGGTTCTTCCTCGTGATTGAGGCAAACGACGCAAAGTTCCGGCACAACGAAGTGACACAGTTTATGAAAACGCTGGGCGCGAGCGATGTTAGTGATGTGGAAGTGTAGCAAAGAGTGTGCAGTGGGCAGTGGGCAGTGGGCAGCAAGACAGGGGTAAGCAGTGAGTGGTGGGCAGTAAGGACATGAGAGAGATGGCATCGGACCAGATGAGGAGAAATCCGCAAAGCCGCGTAACTTCTACCGCACTGCGGGACGGCAAAGCCGCCAGCGTAGTCAGCAAGTTGTTGTCCTTACTGCGCACTGCCCACTGCGCACTGCCTACCATCTTCCGGCTGCCCACTGCCCACTGCCCACTGCGCACTATTTTCGTTCTGGTGCTCACTGTCCACTGCCTACTGCTCACTACTTCCTGCCGGCGCGACATGCAGGACCAGCCGAAGATGAAACCCTACCGTTCATCCACTTTCTTTGCAGATGGGCAGTCATCCAGGCAACTGGTTGAAGGAACTGTGCCGAGAGGGTTTCTAAAACTCGACACCGAATTTTTCACTGGCAAGAAGCGGGGCAAAGCCACCTCTTCAGCAACGCCTGCGGAAACACAATCCGGACCACAGCCTTCGGGGCCAGGTTCTGTTGCCGGTTCGATTCCCCAGGGGGCGGCGGCGTATCCGGATGACCTTGAAGTGTTTCCAATTCCGGTGACGAAAGAAATGGTAACTCGGGGAAAAGAGCGTTACGAGATTTTCTGTTCGGCTTGTCACGGCCTGACCGGTAATGGAGACGGAATGATTGTGAGACGCGGCTTTCGCCGGGCGGCTACATTTAATGATGATAGATTGCGGCAAGCGCCGGTGGGTCACTTTTTCGATGCCATAACAAACGGCTGGGGCGCGATGCCGAGTTACGCGCCACAAATTCCCGCCCAGGATCGTTGGGCCATCATTGCCTACATTCGCGCGTTGCAGCTAAGCCAGCAAAGCCAACAGGCGCAAACGCCCGGCGCTCAAGCATCGCCCACGCGTTCGCCGGCACCTCAGGCGGGAGGACAACACCCGTGATGCGTGTTTCATACAATGCGCCTCCGCTTGTGAAACGCATTCAGCAGCGTGCATTGATCGTGGGCGTGATCTTCATGGTCCTCTTTGTAGTCGGGTTTTTTCTAAATCGGCCGCAGTTTTTCCATTCCTACCTGTTTGCTTTTAGTTTTTGGGCGGGAATATCAGTTGGCTCGCTCGCCCTCTTGATGCTCCAGCACCTGACGGGCGGAGGCTGGGGCTTCGTGATCCGGCGCGTGCTTGAAGCCGCCACACGAACGCTTCCCTTAGTGGTGCTCCTGTTTCTGCCTATTGTCGCCGGCGCTCACTGGATTTATCACTGGACGGATACCCACGAGATGGCAAAGCACGCAGCGCTGGCGGAAAAAACGAAGTACTTGAATGTCCCTTTTTTCACCATTCGCGCGGCAATCTATTTGGCGATCTGGTTGGTTCTCGCATTTTTTCTGAATCGTTGGTCGTTACTGCAGGACCAAACCGCGAGCCGTGAGTTTACAAAGCGCATGAAGTTGATCAGCGGCCCCGGGATGGTGCTGTTTGTTTTCACAGTGACGTTCGCCGCGATTGATTGGTTTATGTCTCTCGACCCAGAGTGGTCGTCCACGATCTACGGCTTCATTTTTGTCGCGGCGTGGTCTTTGAGCGCTCTCGCTTTCGTTATCGCCGTGATGGCGATGTTGTCCAAACATGAGCCAATGAACTCAGTGGTTGCCCAGTTACACTTTCACGATCTGGGAAAACTCCTTTTAGCGCTCGTAATGCTGTGGTCTTATTTTGCTTTTTCGCAATTTCTAATCATCTGGTCGGGCAATCTGCCGGAGGAGATTCGATGGTACCTGCCGAGAACGCGCGGCGGCTGGGGTGTGACTGCGCTGGCAGTCGTGATACTCCATTTCGCGTTCCCATTTCTGTTCCTGTTGTCGCGGTCCATGAAGCGTGATGCCGGAAAGCTGGTTATCGTCGCTGTATTGGTTCTTGTGATGCGTTTGTTTGATCTGTTGTGGATGATCGCGCCCACCTTCACGGGCGAGCGTTTTCACATTAGCTGGATGGACGTGGTTGCACCAATTGGAATTGGCGGCCTATGGCTCGCAATGTTTGCCTGGCAGCTAGGTAAACGCCCGTTGATTCCCATTAACGATCCGCAATATGAAACTGTGCTGCAGCAGGCGCAGGCACATTCGAGCCACTAAATTGAACTATGGCTAAAATCGCAGGCAACGGTAACGGTCATGGGCACAGTACGGAAACGCCTGATGTGTCGCATATCAAGAACGTCGATGTGACGCATGAAGCCAGTGACGTCAACATTTCAGGAATTGTGAAGTTCGTCGTAGGCCTCACGATCTTTGGAATCGTCATTACGGTTCTTATGTGGGGCATGTTCAATTTTCTAAACGCGCAGCAGCAGAAGAAAGAGCCGCCACCGGGGCCGATGGCGATGACGGCGAACGAGCGGCTCCCGCCGGATCCGAAACTTCAGTCAGCGCCGGGATTTGGCGTGAAGCTCGAAAACGGTCAATGGGTGCCCCTTGCGAACCGGGAGCCGCAGGCAGAATACCGCGTCATTCGCGAACAGTGGGAGCAAACGCTCCGCGAGGGATCAAGAGATCAGTCGGGAAAAGTTGTAGGTCTGCCAATCGATCAGGCCATGCAGAAAGTGCTGGAGGGCGATGGGCTGCGCTCACGAAAACAGGAAGATTCTCCGAACGTCACTGACGAGTATGAAGAGATTACGCCGAGCGCTTCCAGCTCCGGCCGCGAGACGGAGAAGAGAAGGCAATGAGGAGAGTTAGCAGTGGCAGTGAGCAGCAGAAGAAAAAGAGTGAGCAGTGGGCAGTGGGTAGGAGTAAGAAACTGGGCAATGGGCGGTGGTGAGCAGGAGTAAGAAAGTAGCCGTGGGTAATGGAGAGCAGGAGGAAGAAAGTGAGCACTGGGGTAGTGGGCAGCAGCAAGAAAGTGAGTACTAGACAGTGGGCAGAAGGCGCTAATTGGGAGACGCATGATACTTTGCGGCTGGCGACTGATTACCTGCGGCTTTGCCGCCTTGCAGTGCGGAAAGGCTCTGCCTTTCCGACGTTGTTGGTGGCTATATTTTGTAAGGCTGCGCCTGACTATTCTTTCGGAGGCGTAGCCTCCGAATTTACATTATCTGACTTGCCGGTAAGCCGGAGGCTTACCGCACTGCACGGCGGCAAAGCCGCAAGCTTAATCACGAGATTTTTCTCCTTGCTGCCCACTGCCCACTGCCTACTGCCCACTATCTTGCTGCTGCTCACTGCCCACTGCTCACTGCTCACTGTTTACGGCCAGTTCAGCCAAACACAGGGCAACTCGCCGCTTTACAGCTCGCGGCCGTATGAGGCCAGGGCTCCGAGTGGGTTGCCAAAAGCTCTTAATGATGTAGGCATCGATCAGAGGCTGAATGAACAACTACCGCTCGACCTGGTCTTTCGTAACGAGAACGGAGAGTTAGTTCGGCTTGGTGATTATTTCGGCAATAAACCGGTGGTGCTTTCACTTGTCTATTACCAATGCCCGATGCTTTGTAACCAGGTGCTCAATGGCATGGTGACATCCTTCAGGGTTATGGCTTTCCAACCGGGACAGGAGTTTGAGGTTGTGACGGTCAGTTTCGACAGCCGCGAGACTACCGCGCTCGCGGCGGCGAAGAAGAACACTTATGTAAACTACCTGCCTGAAGCAAGGCGTTCGGCAGCAACTAACGGCTGGCATTTTCTGACAGGTGATGAAGCGAATATCAGACGACTGACCGAGGCCGTGGGATTTCGTTATCACTTCGACGCAGCTACCAACCAGTTTGCGCATGGCAGTGCCATTTACGTGACAACGCCGCAAGGAAAACTCGCGCGTTATTTCTATGGAATTGAGTATGCGCCGCGGGACTTGCGTCTTGGTTTGATTGAGGCTGCGGGAAACAAAATCGGATCGCCGGTCGATCAGCTGCTGCTTTATTGCTATCACTATGATCCCGCCACTGGAAAGTATGGCGCCGCAGTGATGAACATGATGCGCCTCGGAGGCGTTGTTACCTTGATCGCTGTGGTTGGGTTGTTATTTGCATTGCGCCGGCGCGGGAGCGCCGAGGTTAATTTGCGAGCCGGCGGCACGGCTTAGCGCGGCTTAGATCATTATGCAGACTTCGTGGATTCCATTCGTTCCGGAAAGCGCTTCCACCCTTTCAGGAAGGGTTGATGCGCTCTATTTTTATCTCTCCGGCGTCACTGTCTTTTTTACCCTCCTTATCTCGGGTGTTCTGGTTTTTTTCGTTATCAAGTATCGCCGTCGCACACGTTATGAAATCCCGAGGCCAATCGCAGGCTCGCATAAACTGGAAACACTCTGGTCGGTCATTCCTTTCATCATCTCGATGAGCATGTTTGCCTGGGGCGCAGAGATTTATTTTGCGCAATACAGTCCGCCGAAAAACGCAGACGAGATCTACGTGGTCGGCAAACAATGGATGTGGAAGATTCAACACTCGACGGGTCAGCGCGAGATAAATGAACTTCATGTGCCAGTTGGCCGGAAGATCAAACTAATAATGACCTCCGAGGATACAATTCACGACTTTTTCGTTCCTGCGTTCCGTATCAAAGCTGACGTCTTACCGGGCAGGTACACGACCCTGTGGTTTGAGGCGACAAAGCCCGGAACCTATCACCTGTTCTGCGCCGAGTATTGCGGCATGAATCATTCAGGAATGATTGGGTCCGTAATCGTGATGCAGCCAACCGAATTTGATAACTGGCTGAGTGGTAATTCGGGTCAGCAATCACCTGCCGTCGCGGGCCAGGGGCTTTTCCAGTCGCTTGGTTGTGTCTCATGTCACGGCGCAAATGGCGAGGGTGGGCGAGGGCCTGCACTGGCGGGATTGTTTGGCCGCCAGGTCTTGCTGACGAACGGACAGAGCGTTAAGGCCGACGAAGCGTACATTCGCGAATCAATCGAGAATCCGCAGGCAAAATTAGTCGCCGGCTTTGGGCCAATCATGCCGACCTTCCAGGGACAAGTGAGCCCGGAGCAGTTAATTCAAATAATGGCATTCATTAAGTCGTTACAAATAACGAATCCCCAATCGTCGAGATCGACATCGACAGCGCCTGCTTCCAGGGGAGCGGTTCCGGCCGCGGCCACACCTACGCCGCCGCCGAATCGGCAGTAGCTTTGCAGTAAGAATTATGAAAGCAATCGAAACATTCGAAACACCAGCAGCGGGGCGCGTTAACTACATCAACGCGCAATATGGCCTTAAGTCGTGGCTGCTCACTAAGGACCATAAGCGCATAGCCCTCCTCTATCTGGGCTCCATCTCGTTTTTCTTTTTGATTGGCGGCCTTTACGCGATGTTCATTCGCCTTGAGCTGCTAACACCGCAGGGGGACCTGCTTTCTTCGACAACTTACAACAAGGTCTTTACACAACACGGGATCATCATGATCTTTTTTTTCCTGATCCCGTCGATACCAGCGACGCTCGGCAACTTCCTGGTGCCGATGATGATTGGGGCCAAGGACCTGGCGTTTCCGCGGATCAATCTGCTGAGCTGGTATATCTATCTGCTCGGTGGAATCATCACGATCTACGCGTTGCTGGCCGGCGGCGTCGATACCGGCTGGACGTTTTATGCTCCTTACGCCACGACCTTTTCAAACTCTTATGTCGTTGCCACCGGCGCCGGAATCTTCATCAGCGGCTTTTCGTCGATTCTGACCGGACTAAACTTCATCGTAACGATTCATACAATGCGCGCCCCCGGTATGACCTGGTTCCGGCTGCCACTCTTTATCTGGGCCCATTACGCAACTTCGCTGGTCATGATTTTGGGTACGCCGGTCATCGCGATAACCATTTTGCTGCTCGCCTTTGAGCGGTTGGCCCGCGTCGGCATATTTGATCCTGCTGCAGGCGGAGATCCGGTGCTCTTCCAGCACCTCTTCTGGTTTTATTCACACCCTGCCGTTTACATCATGGTGTTACCGGGCATGGGCGTAATCAGCGAGCTGATAGCCAACTTTTCGCGCAAAAATATCTTCGGATATTCTTTCGTCGCCTTCTCGAGCCTGGCTATCGCGGTCTTTGGTTTTCTTGTTTGGGGACACCACCTGTTTGTCGCCAGCCAGTCAGTCTACGCCGGAATGATCTTTTCATTTCTTAGTTTCGCGGTTGCCATTCCGTCTGCAGTCAAAGTCTTTAACTGGACGGCAACTCTTTACAAAGGTTCAATCTCGTATGACACGCCAATGCTTTATGCGCTTGGCTTCATCGGACTATTCACTATCGGCGGCATGACTGGGTTGTTTCTGGCGGCGCTCGCGGTCGACGTTCATTTGAGCGATACCTACTTCGTTGTGGCCCACTTCCACTACATCATGGTGGGCGGAACCCTTCTGGCTTATCTGGGAGGGCTGCATTACTGGTGGCCCAAGATTACCGGCCGGATGTATCCCGAGGGCTGGGGCAGATTTTCCGCCCTGGTGGTATTCGTGGGGTTCAACCTGACGTTTTTGCCACAGTTTGTCGCCGGTTACATGGGTATGCCGCGCCGGTACCACGCGTATCCACCGGAGTTCCAGGTCTTCAACGTGCTGTCATCGGCAGGGGCTTCGATCCTGGGCTTTGGCCTGTTGATTCCAATGATTTACCTGATCTGGTCCATGCGCTATGGCAAGCGCGCGGAAGCGAATCCCTGGCACTTGCCCGGACTGGAATGGAGGACCGCTTCGCCTCCGCCTACGGAGAATTTCATAATTACTCCCATTGTTACCTGGGAGGCATATGAGTTTGCCCCGCCTGAGGAGATGCGGGTAGTCGGCAAATTCGGAAAGCAATCGGGACTAGATGAGGCTGACGCGATAATTGGCGGCAAGCCGTGAGCAGTAAGCGGTAAGCAGTGGCAGTAAGCAGAAGGAAGTAAGACTAAAGCACTCACTTGGCGCACTTGACGCCTGGTGGTTTTGCTGAGGAGAGGCATTTGGCAGAACGCGTTGCAATTGAGCATGAGCACAGTCACCCGGCGCTGCAGCATCACTTCGAAAACATGGAGCAGCAGCGGGAAGCGGGAACGCTCGGGATGTGGGTTTTCCTGGTGACCGAAATCATGTTCTTTGGAGGGATGTTTTTCGCTTATACGCTTTACCGCACTCAATATCCGCAAGCGTTTGCCTCTGCCAGCAATCATCTTTCGTTGCCACTCGGCGCAATCAATACAGCGGTGCTCATTCTCAGCAGCTTCACGATGGCCCTGGCAGTTTACAGTGCGCAAACTGGCAAGCGTCGCAGTCAGGTCGTCTGTCTGGCGCTGACGATCGTTCTTGGTCTTACGTTTTTGGGAATTAAGGCCGTCGAATACCACGAGAAGTATGTGGACCATCTGATTCCCGGGAAATTGATTCCCGGGCGGCCCTTTGACGCGAGCGGGGTCCATCTTCTACCGGGTGCCGCCAGGCAAAATGTGGAAATGTTTTACTGGATCTATTTCGCTATGACCGGCATGCATGCCGTGCACATGATTATCGGCGTTGGGTTGCTTTCCGTAATTCTCTATTTCGCGGCGCGCGGGCGATACGGTCCTGAGTATCACAATCCGGTCGAGATCTCAGGCCTCTATTGGCACTTTGTAGACATCATCTGGATTTTCCTGTTTCCCTTGCTTTACTTGTTGGGCAGGCATCTGGAACACGGGTAGTAGGGCAGGCAAAGTAGAACAGCCAAATTAGGACAGGCATCCCTGCCTGTCCACGGTGATGAAGAAGTGGACAGACAGGAATGTCTGTCCTACTGGGTATGAAAGAAATGACAGACAAGAATGTCTGTCCTACCGTTATGAGTGAACACATCGTTTCACTGAAAATCTACGTGGCGATTTTCCTGGCGTTGATGGCGGGAACAGCTCTTACCGTGTGGGCAGGCCTTCAAGATTTCCCCGGACATTTGAATGTAATCATCGCGCTTACCATTGCCGTGATTAAGGCAACGCTCGTCGTGCTCTACTTTATGCACGTTCGCTACAGCTCGCGACTCGTCTGGGTGGTGTTTGCGTCCGCGTTATTTTGGCTGGGAATTCTCTTCGCTTTGACTTTCAGTGACTACTGGACCAGAAGCTGGCTGCCTCTTATTAGTTAAACCCCGTCCTTGAGCTAGCTTTCCCCGGGATACAACTTCATCTCACGCACTATCACGAGGCGATTACAAGCCGGACATTCTAGCCTGATGGTAGCGTCAGAGGTTTTGATAGGAGCCGAGCAGTAAGGACAGGGCCCCGCGACCTCATTTTGCTTGAAGAGATCCCGCATCATAATGAGCGGCAAAACCAGGCCGGCTAAAAGCAGCGGTATTCCGAAAAAAAGACCTATACTCGATCCGTCGCCTAAAGTCAGCGTGATAATCAACCCGCCGATGAACAGAATCAAACCGAGAGCAATAGCAAATGAAAAGCCGTAGGCACTATCGAAAGTTCGCCCTGACTTAAGGGAATCTGGTTCTTTCGCGCTCATTTTGAAAGCCCTTCGTCTTATTGAACGATCTATCGAGTAGCGGATTTGAGTTTTACTCCCCGTACCCAATTATTGTCAACAACTTCACGGGCAGCGCATTCCGGTGCTGGTTCAGTTTCCTGGATTGAACTCGTATCTCTTTGCGGTTTCTTCGCGTCCTTTGCGGTAAAAGGATCCGCGGAACCGCAATGCGCGCAAAGTAGACGCAAAGAGTCGCAAAGGCAAACTCCACCAGTACCCCCGTTCCCGGCTGCTGTGCAGTCTTATGCTTCATCGTTATAATCACGGTTTCTTATGACGTCTACAACAGCCACAGTTACTGAAACTTCATTCGAGACCTTTCTAAACCAACATGGCGAAGAAGCCTGGGCGGCCACGCTGACTACACTGTTGCGCTCGGTTCACGACGTAGATAAGAACGCCACACAAATCTGGTTTGCTTTCTATCCGCTTTCATTATTTCACGCCTTTCAAGAGGCGGAAGACGCCGAAACTCTTGCTCAACAACTATTGCTAAAGGGTCACTATTTCCTAAAGGATCAAGTCGATTCGTCGCACAAATTCCTCTACGGGCACCGCTATTGGCCGGCAGTAAAAAAAGCGATAGAAGCAGTTGCTGCAAACTTCGAACCGTCGGGAAGCACTTCGCTTTCCGATGAAATTCTGAGCGTCGCACGCGAAGTGTCTGAAGCGACCGGGCAGGACCAATCTTTACTCGTCGGCATTACCGCAGTTGGCTTCATGACCGCACAGCAGGCAGGATTGGCTGCTTTCAAAAGCGCCAAAGGGGAGATGCTCCTTGACCGTAAATATGCCCGAAAGTCACCCGAGCAGGTCCTTCGCGATCGCGCGAAAGACAACAGCCAGGGCCTGCTTGGCTTTCTCAAGACGATCGATAAGAAGTGGACCATCACCTACGATGAGGCCGACGAAAGCGCGAAATATAAGATGAATCACGACCAGGATATGGCGTGGGGCGCTGC
>JBHEMV010000018.1:0-45241 GCA_046262375.1 Pyrinomonadaceae bacterium | reverse complement strand
CGATCATAGAGACCGCCGAGTGTCGTAAAAGGCTCAATCTTTTTTCCGTTCTCGTTGTAGCCTTTAACTACGCCATAAGATAGACGGAGCGTGAAGGTTGCGTCGGGATAGAGTTTGGTGCCTTCAGTCTCGAAGCGGGCGCGCGCTATCTTCGCGTAATTGGCACGCTCGACGCCGGTGACTTCACTTTCGTAGCGTTTCCGCAACTCGCGCGCTTTGGAATCAATGGTTCGTTCCAGGACGATCATCGGATCCGTCGAAGCCTCAATTGCCTGACGTCCGCCCGCTGCCAATTCCTTTCGATACGCTACGTCTTTAAGCTTCGTACCATCAATTAAGTCCCTGGCACGCTCTTCCGGTGTTTTGCCGTTTAGCACCTGTTTGACCAGCGCATGGTCCGCGCCCAGCGACTCAACCATGAAACCGAGCGAGTCGGCGAGTTTCAGTTTTTCAAAATCGTCATGGACCGGCGCCGTTGAGTAAAGTTCCAACTCGAGCGACGCACGGCGAGCGTCAATATACTCCGGCAGTCGTTCAGCGTTTGGTTTCCGGCTTTCGGCAGCCAACCGAACAAGTGTCCGCGCGTATTTGAACAACGTGCTGTTAAAGCCGCCGGCTTGATCGAAGATTCTTCGTTCCCGGATGTAAGAGGGCAATCCCTTGTGCGCCCTTGCAATTGCATTCCAGGCGTCGCCGTACATTTGCTGCCGTTCAGCATTTGCTGAGATCGACTTGCGCAGCGCGCTCTCCTCTTTCGACTTGCGATCCATGAGCGCCTTGTTCTTTAGGCCCGCGATGCGTCCGCGGTAAACTTTCAGGTTGTTCTGCATGGTATTCAATTCGTTTTGCGCTTGACGTGTCTGCTCATCACCCAGAGCCATGTATTTCTTTAACATGGCTTCACGACGCTCTAACATTCGAATGATGATTGGAATGTTTGTGTCACGCAATTCTTCCAGATGTGCGACAGTATTCAGGCGGGAAGTTGAAGCCGGGCTACCGGTAACGAATACTAGTTCGCCTTCTTTAACGCCCATTTTCGACCATTTCAAATAGCTCTCCGGATGAACAGGCTGATCATTCTCGTAAACACGAACGAGCGCCATGTCGATATTGAATCGTGGAAAGTTAAAATTGTCCGGATCGCCGCCGAAGAATGCCGCTTGAAACTCAGGGACAAATACCAGGCGGACGTCTGTGTACTTTTTGTAGCGATACAGGTTGTATTGACCACCCTGATAGAGCGTCACGACATCCGAACGCAAGCCGGTAGCTTTTGTAGACTCGCCTTCAATAGTGGAGATTTCAGCGCGACGCGCCGCAAATGCGTCCGCATCTGACATGCCCGGCTTGACAGCGCGGTTAACGCGGGCTGTGACGTCCTCGATACTTGCAAGGACATTCAATTCCAGACTCGGGGCTTTGATCTCCTCCGCCCGAGTGCGCGCCAGGAAGCCTCCCTTCGCTAAGTCCTTTTCCGGAGTGCTAACTTCGCTAACAATATCCTCGACGATGTGGTAGTTAGTCAGAACCAGTCCATTCGACGAGACGAACGAGCCGGAACCGCCATTGTTAAAACGCACCGAAGCCAATTGCACTTTACGTAGCCACGCATCGGTGATTTCAAATCCGTATTTTCGTTTGATTTCTTCGCGAGGTACGTTATTAAACGTCCACATGCCTTCGTCGAGCGCGAAGACAGGAATCGATTGGAAAGAAAAGAGTGCCAGTATCAGCGCACACAGAAACATTCTTAATTTCATCAGTTGAACCTCACGAAAGTTGTTCTGCGGGAGAACTATTTAGATGTTCTTGCTGTTCACTTGGGGTGTCTGAATTAGTAGCGTCTGGGCCAAAAAATGTCAAGTTGGAAAACTATGCTTGTTGTGAGTTCTCATTGCCGGACATACCGGCAATCGAATGGCAAACTTGAAGCTCCAAGGGCGGCGCTTTCAGAGTTGACGCTGTAGTGCATGGGATTAACAATCGATCGAGATGATGACGAATAACCCTAAAAAGGGAAAGCCGGCGAGGTCTAAACTCTCTGCCTTCGCCACAAAGCTGTTGGCGGAGTGGCGGCGACTCGAGTTGCCCCTTTCAGAGGCAACTGTTGTAGTGGCCGTTTCAGGAGGTGCCGATTCTTCTGCTCTTTTTCTGGCCCTTGACGAATTGATTGCAAAGGAGAAGCTCCGACTCAAATTACTTATTGCCCATCTCGATCACGGGCTTCGCCAGGCGAGTGGAAAGGATGCTAAGTGGGTATCGGCGCTTGCGAAACAGCTCGGTTACCAAGTGGTCACAAGTCGAGTTAGGCTTGCGACTTCCGCGACTAAGGGCGAAAGTAACCTTGAACAAGCAGCCCGCAAAACACGCTACAAATTCCTGCAAACAACAGCCACTCGAAATAGGTCCAACTTTGTGCTGACCGCGCACACTCTCGACGATCAAGCGGAAACAATTCTGATGAGACTATTGCGGGGCAGCGCGGCGGAAGGGTTAAGTGGGACGTCGTCTTCGCGAGAGATTGAGCGAGGATCTAAGGTGAAGCTGGTTCGCCCGCTGCTCTCTTGGGCGCGCCGCGTCGACACGGAAAGCTATTGCCGGCTGAGGCAAATCGATTTCAGGCTCGACGAGATGAACGATGATGAAGCTTTCTCCAGAGTCAGGGTCCGCAAACACTTGTTACCTTTGATGAAATCGTTTAATAACCGCATTGTGGAAGCGCTTAGTCGAACGGCTACTTTGCTGAGTGAAGATGCAACTGCGTTGTCCGATGAGGCAAAACGGTTGCTGGAGTTAGCCCATCAGCATTCCGGGAAGACTGCAGGCAAGAATCGTGAAACCAAGTTGTCCTCCGTAAGCGTAGATATTCTCTTGAAGGCGCCTGCGGCGGTGCGCCGGCGCGCATTGCGTGAGTGGATTTTGCGCTCGCGCGGCGATTTGCGTCGACTCGAAATGGTTCATCTGCTTGCGGTAGAGGGTCTTCTAAAGGGAGGCCGCGGCGGGCGGGTCGCGGAGTTGCCCGAGGGAATGAAGGTCACGCGAACACGTGGAATGCTTGAGTTGTCCGCCAAAAAGGGGTTGAAAAAGGCCTAGGTGACCTCTAGAATTCCCCGGCGGTTGACGCCAGCCGGACCATTGGACATTGGAGGGCGGTTTCGCTTTGTGAGGTCGAGCGGTTTGAGGAACCCCCGAGCCAGTTGAGGGTTTCTAACACCTGGGGGCACAACTGGGGGTTGTTGAGGGGCATCCAAGAATTACAGCCCTTGTTTCGCTACCGGCGAAACCTCTTTGGCGCAAAGCGACAAAGTAAGTCGGGATAAGGTATGATCTGAGTCGGAGGCGTTAATGACTTTGAGTTCCACAGCTAGACAAATAATTTTTTGGCTGCTGATTATTGCCGGGGCCTTGCTGCTCTATAAGCTGGTAAATCCCTCGGGCAAAAATACGTTGCCGATCGATTTGACTAATCTTTATCAGAAAATCGATAGCGGCGAAATACAGCAGTTGACGGTCAAACAGAACGAGACTGTAGCTTTGGACAACCGAGGACAGGAATTCCGCGCTCAGCTCACAAATGAGCAAATGAAGAACGAGTTGTTCAAGAAAGCCAATGAACAAAACTCGGAAGGCAAACCCAAAGTAAAGAAGTTTGAAGACGACTCGGGCAGCAGCAGTTACATTTGGCCGATGCTGATAACGTGGGCGCCTTTACTCTTTATCATCGGCATCTGGGTCTTCATGCTGCGGCAGATGCAGTCGGGAGGAAACAAAGCTCTCTCTTTTGGTAAATCGCGCGCCAAGCTTCTAAATAATCAGCAGAAACGTGTGACATTTAAGGATGTTGCCGGTGTTGAAGAAGCCAAGGAAGAACTTCAGGAGATTATTGAATTCCTCAAGGAGCCGCAGAAGTTTCAGAAACTCGGCGGACGCATTCCCAAAGGCGTGCTAATGATGGGCCCGCCGGGAACCGGCAAGACTTTGCTTGCCCGAGCAATCGCCGGCGAAGCCAATGTCCCCTTCTTTTCGATCTCGGGTTCCGATTTCGTGGAAATGTTTGTAGGTGTGGGCGCCTCTCGCGTTCGCGACCTCTTCGAACAGGGCAAGAAAAATGCGCCCTGCATCATCTTCATCGACGAAATTGATGCCGTCGGCCGTCATCGCGGCGCGGGCCTTGGTGGAGGACACGACGAGCGCGAACAAACTTTGAATCAGTTGCTCGTGGAGATGGACGGCTTTGAGTCAAATGATGGCGTCATCTTGATCGCTTCGACAAACCGTCCGGATGTGTTGGATCCAGCGCTGTTACGGCCGGGCCGGTTTGATCGGCGCGTAGTCGTTTCTCGACCTGACGTACGGGGCCGCGAAGGAATACTGAAAGTTCATACCCGCAAGATTCCCCTCGGCGAAGACGTTGACATCAGCATACTCGCCCGTGGCACCCCGGGCTTCACCGGCGCGGACCTTGCGAACCTTGTTAACGAAGCCGCGCTGAACGCGGCGCGTTATAACAAGAAACTGGTCGCAATGGGCGACTTTGAATTGGCGAAGGACAAGGTTTTGATGGGCGCCGAGCGCAAGAGCCTGGTGATCTCAAACGAGGAGAAGCGCGTCACGGCTTATCACGAGGCGGGCCATACATTGGTTGGCCTCAAAGTCCCAAATGCCGATCCAGTTCACAAGGTCACGATTATCCCACGCGGGATGGCGCTGGGTGTGACTCAGCAATTGCCCGAGGGGGATCGTCACAACTACAGCGAAGAATATTTGCTGGGCCAAATTGCCATTCTAATGGGCGGTCGAATTGCTGAAGATACTTTTCTTGGCAGTATCACGACAGGCGCTTCGAACGATATCGAACGCGCCACCGAACTCGCGCGTGCGATGGTTTGCGAGTATGGCATGTCGGAGATGGGACCATTGACCTTTGGTAAGAAGGAAGAACAGATATTTCTCGGACGCGAGATTGCGCAGCATCGCGACTTCTCGGAAGAGACAGCGATTCGTATCGACCAGGAAGTGAAAAAAATAATTACAGCTCAGTACGAACGCGCGAAAAGCATCATCCAGGACAACCGCGATGTAATGATCCGTTTGGCTGAATGCTTGCTCGAGCGCGAATCGCTTGACGGTGTTGAGATTCGCCGCGTGGTCGCCGGACTACCGCTCGACGAAGCGCAACCGGTTACTGACCTCGGCGGCGATGAAGATCGCCCGCAGCTAAAAGAACCAACTGCAAAGCCGCTGAAACCAATCCTGCCACCGATCACTGGAGGCAATCCCGCGCCGGCGTAACTCGCAGAAAAGGGATAGGCAAAGGGGAACGGGTAAAACAACTCGTTCCCCTTTTTCGTTTGCGTCAGGTGCGAACGACTGAAATTTTCCATTAATCATTTGTCAGTTTTCATTTGTCATCCAAGAGCGGGGCAAATTTTTCAATGGCAAATGAAAAATTGAAAATGGAAAATCTCTGTCCACTTCCCTTATCATCGCCACATGACTCGCGAATGGCACATCGCTGTAGGTCGCAAATTGCCGATTGGGCAACGTACGCTAGTCATGGGCGTGCTCAATGTCACTCCTGACAGCTTTAGTGATGGCGGCGAGTTTTTTTCACTCGACAGCGCGCTCGCGCGCGCTGGGCAGATGATCGCAGAAGGAGCGGACATTATCGATGTAGGTGGTGAATCAACTCGACCGGGCGACGCGGCCATCGTAACGCCGGAAGATGAGATCCAACGCGTAATCCCGGTGATCCAGGAACTGGCGAAAAGAACCTCTGTTCCGATCTCTATCGACACCACAAAAGCTCTGGTCGCCGGAGCCGCACTCGACGCTGGCGCAGCGATTGTCAACGACATCTCGGCCCTGCGATTCGATTTTCATGTTGCCGAGGAAGTGGCGAAGTCAGGGGCTGGCCTGGTGCTGATGCATTCGCGCGGAACGCCGGGGGCAATGCATGGTCTTCCGCCTGTCGCCAACATCATCGAGGAAGTGACTAATAGTCTACGCAGCAGTATTGCGATTGCCGAACAACGGGACGTCAAGCGCAACTCAATCGTCATCGATCCGGGAATCGGCTTCGGTAAGAGTCAGGAACAGAACATTGAGTTGATCGCGAAGCTTGATCAGATCATAACGGTCTTCCCCGACTTCCCTCTTCTAATCGGAACCTCGAGAAAATCTTTCCTCGGGCGGATACTCGCCGATGAGAACGGCAACCCCGCCCCGACCGGGGACCGCCTTCACGGCTCAATGGCCACTATCGCCGCTGCCATCCTCCACGGCGCCCATATAGTCAGGGTTCATGACGTGAAAGCAGCAATGGAAACAGTTCGGGTGACCGATGCGATAAAAGCCAGCCAAAAAGCTTCGTGATTCGGTTCCGCAGCCAGGCGAAAACATCAAGGGAGTCGACTTCCCTTACTTGCTTAAGCGCCCGCCGTGCGAGAGAATTCAAAGCGATTTTTCAGTTAATCTTCCTTCCCTGATTGAGAGCTTTCGATGCTAATAGTTATTCGGTTATCCGCTCTTCTGGTAGTGCTCCTCTTCGTTTCCGGCTTTGCGGAATGCTACAAGCCGGTGACCAAAAACCAACTCCCTTCGCGCATCAAGACGGTTGCAGTGCCTGCATTCCAGAACAATGCACTCCGCTACAAAATTCAATCGCGTTTCACTGAGGCAGTGGTTAACGAACTGATCCATCGCGGCCGCGGTTTGCGCGTTCAGGGCGAACGCGAAGGAGCCGATGCGGTCGTCGAGGGCGTTATTAAGAGCTTTAGCTATGCGGGCGTGCTATTAGATGACAAGGGCAGGGCGAGGATTTTTGAGGTGACGATTGAAGCCGCTGTCACAGTGCGCGATCA
Organism: Pyrinomonadaceae bacterium; assembly: GCA_046262375.1. Lineage (GTDB taxonomy): Bacteria > Acidobacteriota > Blastocatellia > Pyrinomonadales > Pyrinomonadaceae > PSRF01. Next base: position 38,375 of record JBHEMV010000018.1, on the reverse strand, counting down.
AACCGAAAATCGCGTGCTATACGACAATCAGAACTTTGTATTTCGCGGCGAATACGAATTCGCCAATGACCCGCGCAACTTCTTCAACGAGGAAGATCCCGCCGTGCAGCGCATGGCCCGCAACTTCGCCGAAAGTATTGTTTCTACTTTGACCAACGCAATTCAGATTCCGAAATGAGAACGCTTTCGCCCGCTGAACTAGAGCGCAACTTGAACTCAGGTCGCGTTCAACCTCTCTATCTCCTGGTTGGGTGTGAAGGTTATCTTCGCGATGCTGCGGCCGTCGCCATCACCGATGCGGCACTCAGCGGCACGCTGCTGCGCGAGTTTAACGAATCCTCTTTCAACCTTCTGGCCGACTCTGCTATGGCGGTGATTGCCGCAGCCGAGCAACTTCCCATGATGTCTGAGCGCCGCGTAATCCGGGTGAAAGATTTTGCGAAGCTGCGAGAGCCGGACGAAGAAACGATCATTCGCTACCTGCAACGCCCGGCTGATTCGACTGTATTGATATTCGTCGCCGAGGATCTTGATAAACGAAAAAAACTTACAAAAGCTCTGCTGAATAATTGTGCCGTGGTCGACTTCCCTGCTGTCAAAGATGCAGAAGCAAAGGGCTGGGCTAGAAAGCGTTTGAAGGAACTTAAGACCACGGCCGATGACCGCGTTCTCACCGATATCGTCCGGCTTGTAGGGACGAATCTGCAAACGCTTTCGTCGGAGTTGGACAAACTCGCAGCTGCAGCGGTTGAAACGCGGCAGATTACTCCAGAAATGGTCGACGATTTGATCGATCGTTCCCGGGAACTTTCAAACTTCGATCTCGGAGATCAACTGATTGCCGGCGACCGTCGAAAAGCTCTTGAGACACTGCATCGCTTGCTCAAGGACGATGTCCCGCCTGTAATGTTACTGGGTTTGATCGCGGGTAATTACCATCGACTTGCGCTGGCAAAGGAGCTGCTGAAACGCGGAGCAAGAGAGGAAGCTTCCAGACTCGTCTACGGATCGCCGGCAAAGCGCGACGCCTTCATGAATACATTGAGGGTGAGCGATACGAAAAAGATAGCTCGCGGCATCCAACTAATCGCAGCTACCGACCTCGCCATTAAAACCTCGCAAGCAACGCCCCGCTTACAACTCGAGATTCTCGTTTGTGAGTTAGCCGCTTAAAGGCTCAATAAGTCTCATTAATAGAATTGGCTCCGTGTTCGGTATGTGACTACTTCGCGACGACTTAGTGCGAAAGTGTGTGTATAGCGTTTTATGTTTTTATTCGTATCTCGATCCGCATCGTTTAGTTGAGCCGGTTGAGTATGGGTACAGTGGTTAATCGTTAAAGAAGGAAGGATCAAGGAATGGCAACAGCACAAAGTTCATTTACCGGAGTTGGGACACAGGGCAAGACTGAGGGCAAACTGCAAACGACTGGGGGCCGCGATGCGGCAGAGTCAATGCTGAAAACGGTGGACAAGTCCACGCAAGGAAAAACTGGTATCAGTTTGTTCCATATTCTGACTTTAGGTTCCATCGGCGCTTCAATCGCCTTATTTCTTTCGGGTAAAAAAGAGGCGGGAATCTTCATCGGCCTATGGCCGCCGACATTCCAGGCATTGAAGTCGGTCGTTGATAAAGGCGACAAGTCCTCCAACAACTCATAATTGTCGGGTTGAAGGAGAAATGAATCTGAAGGGGCGCGATATTCAATCGCGCCCCTTCATCCTTAATATCGCGCTTCATAAGCGCCTTATACTCTCAGCCCCCGCTCCGGTGTTGTCGAACAGCATCTTATCGTCGTCCCTATATCATCTCAAATGACTTGTTGCGCCTGTCACTCACAGCAGCGAAGTTTGCGGGGGGCTTTCGCAGGTCCCAAACTACTCCCAGCCAGGAAAGCACCCGCAGCGTGTAGTGAGAAACATCAAACTCCCACCAGTACAAGCCCTGACGCTCCGATGAAGGATAGTAGTGATGATTGTTGTGCCATCCTTCACCAAGTGTGATCAGCGCCACAAACCAGTTGTTCCTGCTATTGTCCGCCGTCGGGAAACGGCGCCTGCCGAAGATATGCGCGAGAGAATTCACCGTGAAGGTGCCGTGGTAGAGAACCACGGTGCTGATGAAGAATCCCCACACGAGCATCTGCAATCCCGAAGTTCCTAACGCCGGGGCGTATCGCTGAAGCATTGAACCTAATAAGAATGTCGAACCTGCCAAGAGAGCGGGAGGCAATGAATAATAGCGATCAAGGAAACGGAGGTCGCGATACTTGCTGAGATTGGCAACTAACTTCCAGTCAGTCTCCTGGCTATCGCTAGACAGAAACCATCCTACATGCGAGCGCCACAGAGTGCGCGTGAGTGGTGAATGAAGGTCTTCCTGCGTGTCGGCGTGAAGATGATGGCGGCGGTGGTGAGCCGACCACCAGAGGGGTCCTTTCTGATAAGAAGCGGTCGCGGTAAACGCCATTAGGAATTGAAAAATTCTGCCGGATTTGTAGGTGCGATGCGCGAAGAGCCGGTGAAACCCGGCGGTAATCGCAAACATGCGCACAACGTAAAGGGCCAGACACGTCAAAACTGCAACTGCGCTGACGCCTGTATAGATGACAAGCAGACAAGCGACGTGCATAAAGAGAAATTGAACACAGACGGAGTAGTCGAGTCTCTCCCGCTCGAGCGGGCGAATATTAGCGCTAAATACATTCATTTAAATAACCTTGTTCCAGCTAGATCTCACATCAACTATAGAGTTTATTCATCTTAATGCAACTACGCGCCATAGATTAGCTTTTGTAATGGTATGTGCGTCGTGCGGTGGGTTCCACTGCGAGGATCATGAGTATCGTTTATTAACGGGATGTTTTTCATGTATTCCCGCGAGCTGCTGCGGACGCTAGTTCGCAGCGCTTTCGTCGAACTATTTTGACTGTGCAATCCGGCTCTTGGCGCCAAAGCCGAAGGCAACTAGAAAGATGCCCGCTGCAATTAACCCAACATTTACCTTACTCTGGCGCACGTATTCGATGAGTGCAGCGGAAAGGGCTAAAGCTGCGGCGGGACAGGACCAAAGTCAATTTAGCGTAGCTTCTTTTGCATATACCTCCGATGGGTTCTCCGGTCCATGAGATAGAGCCCACACTTCAAAACAGAATCGAGCTGGGCCTCCGATCCGGATTTATACCGCTTAGTGCTATATGACATTAATGCCAAAGTCCTCTCGCAACAAAGTCGCATACTCTTCTTGGTTTGTCAGCACTCTTTCTCTCCGACCACCGCCGCTAAGCGTAGTAATGAGACGCATGTCACTCAGTGTAATACGGCCTTCCGGCGTTAATCGAGTGCAGATTCGTCCCTTCATGAAATGGGACTGCGGCGAAGTTTGGTGGTATTGGCACATCTCAGCGTAGTCAACATAATTGTAAGAATGTAAAGTGAAGCGATACTGAGGTTTCCATTCATCACTATTAGCGCGTTTCATAAGAATAAGATGAGCGCCTTCGGGAACGATACGATAAGCACGTTCACCCTGCATTTGATCGTTCCGGTCATCAAGCAACAGCGGCTCGAGGAATGAATCACCAAAGCCGACATCCACGAGCCAACGTTGTTCGAGCGTAACCATCAGTGCCATGTGATCGAAATCGGGGCTGAATCCGCCTTCCGCCTTCGCAACTCCCGCTGAAAGCATCACAACGTCAAAGCCCAACGCGCGTAATAAAGATGCAAAGAGACCATTCAATTCGTAACAAAAGCCTCCGCGTCGTCGTGCAACAATCTTATCGAATAAGGCGTCATCTTCGAGGATAATCGGCTGGCGTGACTGGATGCTTAGATTCTCAAAAGGAACTGCCAGCAGGTGGGCCAGGTGTAGTGCTCGTAGCGTTTCCGCAGTCGGAATGAGCGGACCGCTATAGTTGATTCGTTTCAGGTAAGACGCAATGTTCATGTTATTCGTTCATGTTGACCTCTTGTCGGAGGAACCTTAGATTAAAGCCTTTTCTGGAGATTGAGGATGTATCGGACCATGTCGGTCCACGCCTGATCATCCATCTGCGTAATGCGCACACCAATCAAGTGACTCTTACGGCCTTCATCATCGATCGGTTGTCCTCGTACGACTGTGCCCAGTAGTTGCGTCAGCCCATCCGGGAGGTCTAGTAAGATCCGCAATTCGCGGCCAATCAGATCGTCATGGTGACCCCCGAGTGAGTCCGATGTCACCATGATCGCCAAACCTGTCTCGCTAATGTCGCGCGTGTATCCCACCATAGGCAGCAAGGGACGCGGTCCCGGCCCGGTTGAATTAGGTTGGGTGGTGTCAAACAGGCGGGCGGTTCGGCGAGTAGTATACCTGGGGAGTCGCCGGCGTTCCGCCATCAAGGGGCGCAGTCGTGCCGATACCGCCTTGGTAATCATCGACAAAAAGTTAGATATCCCGCTCAATAGTGAGAACAATCCCACGCCGCGCTACGGCGGCGCCCTGTCAACCTTAGAGTTCTAAAAGGGCCCTAACTTGCGAGTCCGCAGCGCTTGTTCTGCCGCCCTTGCAAGGTATCATGACCAAACCTGCCTACCCTAACATGATATCGAAACTGTGTTGAACCAGGCTAAGAGTGTGATCAGCGCTTTTTTTTTACGAGTAAACTGGCAGATGGTTTTGAGCACGCGCTTTAGATGCTTGTAATTCCGAAGCGAACCTCAACCACTACTTGCCTGCTCCTCTTGGGGAGATCCGACCTCTTCTTTATCTGAATCGCTCCTTGCTTTTTCGCCGAGTACCACGCGCACCGTGTGAGTTTGACCGTCGTCGGATAATGGAAAGGCGTCTTTCGTTTGCGTCGCTCCATCCAACTCAACTATGGCCACCCCGTGACTTACGGCAAGCGGGTTTTCTACTTTTATGCGATAGGTCGTGCGACCACGCCGGTAGGTAATCTCAAAGTCGCGCCACCACCGCGGTACACACGGATCGATCTGCAAGCGCTCGCCGTGCAACTTAAACCCGAGGATCGATTCAAGTCCGGCGCGATACATCCAGCCTGCGGATCCTGTGTACCACGTCCAACCGCCTCTTCCCGTGTGAGGTGGAACTGCATATACGTCACCCACAGCAACGTAAGGCTCAACCTTGTACTTGTGCAGGCCGGCACGCGTCGAAGAGTGATTGACCGGGTTCAGAAGCGAAAAGAGTTCGCCGGCACGTTCCCCGTCTCCGAGCATTGCGAAGGCGATCAAAGTCCACAGGGCAGCGTGGGTGTATTGTCCGCCATTCTCGCGCACGCCAGGCACGTAACCTTTGATGTAGCCCGGATCCAACTTTCCTTTATCGAAGGGTGGCGTGAAGAGAATCACCAGGCCATCACCACGGCGTATTAAATATTCCTCAACAGCGGCCATGGCGCGTTGCGATCGATAAGGTTCCGCAGCGCCCGAGATCACCGACCATGACTGCACTATAGAATCGATGCGACACTCATCATTTTGGACCGACCCAAGTGGAGTGCCGTCATCAAAGTAAGCGCGACGATACCAATCGCCATCCCAACCCGTTTCCGCCAAAGCCTTCTTCAAATTCTCGAGATGCTCACGATAACGGTTGCCACGCGTCTTCTCTTCGCGGGCATCGCAAAGCGGAACAAATGCTTTCAACGTCGTGTAAAGAAACCAGCCCACCCAAACGCTTTCGCCTTTGCCAAGATGGCCCACCCGACTCATGCCGTCGTTCCAGTCGCCTGAACCCATTAAGGGAAGTCCGTGAGTTCCCACAGCCAGACTGCGGTCCAGAGTACGAGCGCAGTGTTCAAAAATCGACGCCGACTCCTCGGAAACAGCCGGCTGCATGTAGAACTCCTGTTCCTGGGGCATAAGAAGCGGCTGTTCAAGAAATGAAACGACTTCATTAAGCACAGACAAATCGCCGGTGATGCTTATATAGAAGGCAGTGACAAATGGGAGCCACAAAAGGTCGTCGGAAAAGCGAGTGCGCACGCCGCGTCCCGATGGCGGATGCCACCAGTGCTGTACATCGCCTTCCTTGAACTGGTGGCTGGCGGCGACAAGAATCTGTTCGCGAGCAATCGCCGGGCTGCTGTAGACCAGCGCCATCACATCCTGCAACTGATCACGGAAACCAAAAGCACCCCCGGACTGATAGAAGGCCGAGCGTGCCCAAATGCGACACGATAAAGTTTGGTAAAGCAACCAGCGGTTAAGCATCGTGTCCATGGCCGCATCAGGCGTCTTAACTTCAATCGTGCCAAGCAAACTGTCCCAGTGACTGAGCACGTGTTCAAAGGCACTATTAACAGTGCCGGGATTGGTGAATGTTCGAACGAACGACTGCGCTTCTTCCCTTGAATTCGCTTCCCCAAGCATAAAAATCACTTCGCGGCCTTCATGCGGCGCAAGCTCGATGGTGGTTTGAAGAGCAGCGCATGGATCCAGTCCCGCGCCATCGCGGCCAGCCAGATTCACGCGGCGCAGGGCCGCGGGGCGCGACAGAGTGCCATTGCGACCGATAAATTCCTTACGGTCACAAGTGGCGCCTGAAATCTTTTCATTCGTCGCGCAGAAAGCGACGCGGTTCGCGAATTCGTTGTTGAAAGGATTGTGCGCGAAGATTGTGGCGGCTGCCACGTCAATCTCAGTGATGACATAAGGCGCGGAAGTGGTGCGCTGCACGCCGAGGACCAACTCGTTATACACAGTCACGGTTAGTCTTCGTCTTCGGTCTGTACGATTGCGCAGACGAAACAGGGAGATTTTTACCGGCGCATCCAGGGGAGCAAAAAGTAGCAGTTCCTGGGCGATACCGTGGCTGGTATGTTCAAAAACGCTGTAGCCCTGGCCATGCCTGATTATGTAGGGTTCTGTCTCGCGAATGGGCAAGGGAGTCGCCGACCAAACAGTGCCTGTGTCTTCATCCCGCAGGTAAACGATCTCACCGGGAGGATCACTAACTGCATCGTTAGACCACGGCGTCAACCGATTCTCGCGGCTATTTACGGACCAGGTATAGCCTGCTCCCGTTTCTGTGACCTGAAAACCAAATTCGCTTTTGTTAGCTATGATGTTAGACCAGGGTGCAGGGGTCCACTGCTCCGCTCCAAGCAGAGTCACATATTCGCGACCACCCTGATGAAATCCGCCAAGCCCATTGAAGAAAGCTAATTCCGGCGGCGCAACGGTGGGCTCCGGATATGTTTGGGAAGGGAGGCGGGGAACGAAGTCAGCCGGCAACGGTTCCTCCACCTGAGGCCGCTCGAGCTGATCCTCGAGCGAACCGCGCTCGGTAACGATTACAGCCCGAGCTACGGAATGAAGCAAAATACGATCTTGTTCGGGCATATGGTCAGCGCGCCGCAAAAAGACCCCGCCGGGTTTATCTTGCACACTTTGCAAACCGCTCGTGCGAATCATCGTCTCCAGCTCTTTTTGGAGCGATTGCAAATAAGTGGTGGGGTTGTCATTCAGAATCACCAGATCGATCTTCAGTCCCTTGTAATGAAGATACTCATGCCCTCGCACAATCTTGCGAACGATGGGCAGGTCTTCAGCTTTATCGATCCGCACCACAAGAATCGGCAGGTCCCCGCTGATTCCGTAAGCCCAAAGACTTGATTGCGCTTTGGTGTTAAGCGCAAGCACGTGTGGACGAGGACGCAGAGAGGGATCGGAATAAACAATGTGCGCCGCCAGACGCTGGAACAGATGTGCCTCTTCGGCGTCAATATTTAAGTGAGTCATCTCAACCTGCGCTTTGGTCCAGGCAAGTCGAAGCTCACGTTCGAATGTATTTGGGTCGTGATACTTGTCGGCCAGCAGGATCGCCTCTTCGCGCGACCCAGCGACGATTGTGCTAAACGAGCATCGAACAGTTTGATTGGGCCTGATTCGTACTCGCCGCCGCAAACTAAATACAGGATCGAGTACTGCGCCGGTTGTATTCGATAACGGCCGATCTTCCATGACGGCAACCGGATCAGCTGGTGTGTGGCCCCTACCCAGGAATCGGCCTCGATCTGTTTCATATTGCACGGCGCCAACGAAATCTCCCTCGACCACTACGACGTGAATTCCCCAAACCGGCGCGTCATCGCTTGACCGCTGGCGGCGATGGGCGAGGATTGCATTTTCCGCTGCGAAAAATTCAGTCTCAATGAAGAGATTGCTGAATGCCGGATGCGCGGCGTCGGCCTGTGGCGTTGCCAGAACGATTTCGGCGTAACTCGTCAATTCGATCTCGCGGGTGCGAATTGAATTGTTCGTCAAGGAAATACGTCGCACCTCCGCGTTGTCTTCCGCCGAGACGACGATTTCCATGTGAGTAACCACACCTGCGTCCGTGCGCCAGAAGTCTGCTTTGTCCTCGGAAAAGGCCACTTCGTACGACTGTGGGCGTTTGTGAACAGGCTGATAACTAGCCGACCAGACCGCGCCGCTACGCACGTCTCTTAGATAAATAAAGGTGCCCCAGTTGTCACGCGTGACATCTTCACGCCAGCGAGTAACAGCATTCCCGCCGCAGTTTGAATAACCGGCGCCGGCGGTCGTGATCATTACGTTGTACATCCCATTGGAAAGCAGCTGAGTACGGGGTGTGTCGAGGTCTGCAGTATCGTAAACACGCGTGACCATTCCAGGCGGAGTTTGCACTGCGCGCCCCGTTAAAACCTCTTCGGCTCGCGGGTGAGCTGCGGGTGCACCAACAGGAATGCGTTCTTGCAGCAGTAATTCGGTTGCTTGTACCGACGGATCCGCGTGGAAACGCTTCTCCATTCGATCGTCGCAAATGACATTGGCAAGCGAAACAAGACTCATGCCCTGATGGTGAGTCATGAAGGCACGAACTAAGACCCGTTTCTGATCCTGAGGCAGTCGCTCGGCGGTGTAGTCTATCGACTCGTAATAACCATATGCACCAAGCGCACCTTCCTTCTCCAAACGACGCAGGTTGTCCATTGCGGCCCGCGGATTAATCTCGGCCGCAAGCATCGTCGCGTAAGGCGCCACCACCACATCCTCGATCAGTCCGCGCTTCAAGCCCAGGCCAGGCACGCCGAATGGTCCATACTGATAATTCAGGTGGAGGTCGCGAACGTTGTAGGCCGCTTCAGAAATTCCCCAAGGTACACCGCGTTCCTGGCCGTATTCGATCTGTCTTTTTACGACCGTACGGTAGGTTTGATCGAGCAGCGTGTCACTGTAAGCGCGCATCACCAAAAGGGGCATCAAATACTCAAACATGGTGCCCGTCCAGGAAATCAACGCGCGTCCGCCATCAACCGAAGTTAGCTGCCGCCCCATTCGGAACCAATGCTCCTGGGGCACATCGCCTTTCGCAATTGAGACAAAGCTCGCGAGACGAGCTTCTGAGGCAAGCAGATCATAGTAAGAGTTGTCCGCGCGCAAGGCCGTGACGTTGTAGCCAATGGTAAATACCTTTCGCTCCGGATCGAGGAGAAACTTAAAGTCCATCTCCTCCATTATCCGTTCAGAGGTGTTCGCCAAAAGGCTCAGTCGCGACAAGACGTCGCCCGCGGTGCCGGCGGCCAGTTCAAGAGCCCTTGTCAGTCTGGCGAAAGTTTCTGACGACCGTCTGCCTTCGCTTTGCAAGGCCGCGAGTTGGACCAACGCGCTATCGCAAAAGTCCGGCACCTCGGCTAACGTAGGAATATCGTAAAGAAGACTTGCCAGCAGTCCCCACTGATCTGCCGTTTCTGATCCATTCTCCGGCATTTCCGCCTGAACTTGGGGCAGCAGGGGCCCCCACGGTACGAGCGTCTCTGCATCCCGACGGCAGGAGCCAACCTGGTGATCAAGAGCACCCACCCACCAGCGGAGCTCCTTGAAGTTCACTTCTCCATGCTCATGCGCCAGAGCGTTAACGATGTCTTCGATTTCAGAAATACGTCTGCCCAGCGATTCAAAAAGCAGGAACCACGACGTCAAGCCGTCCACGGCATCTGATAAAATGAGCTTTTTACAAGCGTCGATCTCATTGCGCAATTGACTGACGGTGACCACTTCAGTCCGTTGCCGAAAGCTTCCAAGTTTTCCGGCCTCGTCAGAAATTGCATTTATGGTGTCGGCGAACCCTTCAATGATTCGTCTGTCAAAAAGTTTCGTGTCGGGCAGCTCGATGCATGCTTGTTTCAGCGCTATGAGATGGCCGGCTAGATTCCCGCTATCTACTGTCGATATGTATTGAGGCAAAAGCGGCTGGAGAGTCTTAGTGTCATACCAATTGAAGAAGTGCCCGTGAAACTTTCCTAACTTCGCCATGGTCGCGAAGGTCAATTCCTGACGCTCGAGAAACTCCAACGAACTGACGTACCCCAGGTCGTGAGCGGAGGCTGTAGTCAGCAGCAGCAACCCGATGTTTGTCGGGGAGGTTCGATGAGCCAGAATCGGAGCGGGATCTTCCTGAAAATTATCCGGCGGGAGCCAGTTGTCCTCCGCGCCGACGAAGGCCTCAAAAAAGCGCCAGGTCCGCCGGGCCACCAGCCGCGCGAACCGCAAATCGTCTGCACCCAGGAGCTTGCGTTCCGGACGTCGGGACGTGCTTACCCAATAAGCGACTATAGGCGAAACAGTCCAAGCCGCTACAAAAACGAGCACTGCGCCAAATGCAGCGTACTTAAAAGTCAGGGTTAGCCCTAAGGCCAGAACCGCGAGCAACTCCGCGGGCAACATGAACCAGAAAAACGCGGCGACATCGCGCCGCGCAGTTCTTTCTGCGTCGGCGGCCGTAACCCATTCAAGCAACTTCTTACGCGAAATCAGCTTCCGGTAAATAGTGCGAATGATTGCGTCAGTCATCAGATAGGCCTGGTGCGGCAGGAGCACAATCGATAGAGCGACCTGGGCGGTGTTCGTTCTAACGTCTCCCCAAACACTCCAAAAGTGGCTGGTCCACGGGATCCCCCGCGGGTGAATCAAGAGACTCGTCGTGACGTGCAGGTAGACAGGGAATGCAATCGTTATGACGACAAACAAACTCCAAACAAGCGGCGAGCCCGGGAAAACTGTGAAAGCGGCAAGCAACCAGAGGAACATCGACGGAGCCACCAGGCTGCGGCGCAGGTTATCGAGGATTTTCCAGCGAGAGATTAGCGGTAATGGATTGCGGATTCTTTGCCCACTGGCATCAGAAACTGTTGGAAAGAGCCAGCCAAGAATTTGCCAATCGCCACGCGTCCAGCGGTGCTGTCGTTTCGCATATGCATCGTAGGATGCGGGGTATTCATCCAGCAGTTCGATATCAGTTGCCAGAGCCGCGCGGGCGAATAGCGATTCAAAAAGATCGTGACTGAGCAGGGAGTTTTCCGGGACCCGATTGACGAGTGCGGCTTCGAAAGCGTCAACGTCATAAAGACCCTTGCCGGTGAAGTTTCCTTCACCAAAAAAATCCTGATAGACATCGGACACGGCAGTCGTGTATGGGTCAATGCCCGTATTACCCGAAAAAATACGGGCAAACTGCGAATGAGACGCGCTGGCGAGCGAAATGCTGACACGCGGTTGCAGAATCCCGTAGCCTCGCGTAACGCGCTTGACGGAAGGGTCCACACTCGGTCGATTAAGAGGATGTATTGCAGCCCCTACCAGTTTGCGGGCTACGTCGCGCGGAAGCTGCGTATCGGAATCAAGCGTAACTACGTAGCGTATTTGCCGCAGCAAAGCGTCGTCAGCCGTTTGCACGACGAAGCTGGTGTCGCGTGCACCCCGCAGAAGCCGATTGAATTCTTCCAGCTTTCCTCGTTTTCGTTCCCAACCCATCCATCTGTCTTCGCACGCATTCCACTGGCGGCGGCGGTGAAACAGATGAAATCGATGCGGCTGATCTTTGTTGTGACGACGGTTGAGTTCTTCTATACCCGTTTTCGCAGTTTCGAGTACGACGAGGTCGCCTGGCGTCTCCTGCGAATCCGCGTCAGGGTTATCACCCAGCAGCGCGAAATAAATATGCTTATCCTGATTGGCCAGAAAATGGACCTCGACTCTTTCGAGCAGCTCTTTCACCTGTGAATCACTCGAGAAAATCGTCGGCACAACCACCATGGTGCACGCTTCTTCGGGAATGCCTTCGTTTGTCTCCATCCGCGGCAGTAGCCGCGGTTCAAACAAATGGGTTACGTCCCAATTCAACACACTTACGGCGAGATCGCTGGCAGGGATCAGTGCCAGCAACGAAGTCGCCACCAGGAGTGGCCAACTTGCGCCCGCGGCGTGTATTCCGATGACCAGCAAACCAGTAAGCAGGAAAGTGAGAAACGCGAGTGTGCCGAGATACGTTGCAGTCGCGTGGCGCAGGACAAAACGCCGCAGTCTTTCAATCGGTCTGGGGCGGTAGGCAAAGTTAGCTTCCAACTGATGCAGCCCGGCATCGACAAGGTAATAGCCGACGTGGCTGGCCGCTGCGGAATTCTCTGTTTCCTCACTTTCCCTTGCCGCTTCTTCGGCCAGTTCCACAGCAGCACGCGCGATCTCCAGCTCATTCGTGCTGGTCCGCTTGCTGATTCTTTCAATGACGTGGCGATAGCGATCGCGCGTCGCAAACTCCATCTTCGAATAAGCACCCTGCGGATCCCTTCCCAGCAACGGCTCTATCAAACTCACGCTCTCAAAAAAATCGCGCCAATCGAGTGTCGAGAGAAGACGCATACTGGTGATGATGTTGCCGACGGTAACCTGGGTGGCGGCCTGGCGTTGATGTTCAGCGTGAATTGTTTGTTCGATGCTCAACCCCTGGCGGGCTAGTTGCTTTTCAAGCCAGTCAGTGACCGGCATCACGGCGGGATCCTGTTCGCGCAGCCGTTGAGTGAGTTGGACCACAAAAGATTGCGGTATCTTGTCGCGCTTTCCCAAACGTTCCGTAGTCAGAGGTACAAGTCCGGCTGGCTGACGCGATGCCAGCTCCAACAGCTTGTCCGCGAGTTTATCCGCCTGTTCGCGTTCTTCGCGCGCGCTCACAATGATGCCGGCGAGCCTGCGCAGATTTTCGACCAGCGCCAGCCTCAGCGTGATGGCGACCGCCCACAATTCACCAATCGATAGCGGAGCCCCTGTTTGATAAGCAGCTATGAATCGACGCAGCGTATTTGTATCTAGCCGGCAATCGGTATGCGCGATGAGTTCCAGAGCAACTGCATAAATCCGCGGATAGTCTTTAAGTTCACCTTCAGCAAGCTTTGGCAGCTCATGGTAGTAACTCCTGGGCAGGTCCTCGCGAATCTCGCGCAGTTGTTCTTCAACGATATGAAAGTTATCGACCAGCCATTCAGCCGCCGGTGAGATAGCGCGTCCGCTTCTAATTGCTTCGACAAGGCTTCGGTAGGCGGCAACCAGTTTGCGGCCGTTGTCCTCAAGGCGGGGCAACAGCTGAGCACGTCCCTTTTTCGTGACCGTTTTGTGCTCGGACGCAAGAGCCTGGGCGTAGTGCTCGAGCCGCTCAACGCTAAAAATCTCGGCTCGGACGGGTTGCTCTTCGCCGAAGCCCGAAGCTTTGCCAAACTTTGCCGAGACCGATCCGAAAAACTCATTCATAAAATTGAGAAAAGTTGCAGCTTTCCACATCCGCACTCGGGAGGGAATTCAGATCCTCTTTCACGGAAACCGGTTTGAGAATGTTCAGAATATCATGATTCGAATTCGCTCTTTAGCATTGGTTTGGCATTTGTGAATATTCCCGCTTCCATCGACTATTCAAGGTAAAACTAAGGCCGATTCGTCAATTTGAAGAAACCTTCACTCAGATTGACCAATGAGTGACCGGGCCCTTAATTGGCGGAATCGGAACCTTCTTTTTGGCCGATTAATGAGTGGCTTTCAGGAATGCGGGTGGGAACGGAGCTTGCTAAGTTGCCTGACAGTAACGGCACAGTCTCCATTCGATGCTTCCACGCGGCTACAAGACCAAGTAGGGTACATCGTGAATAACCACCAGTTAGATAAAGAAAGAATCAGAAGCCGGTACATGTTCTCGGTCGCGATCATCGGCGCAGCCGTTACCGCGCTATGTGTCTATCGTATGCCTGCCGCCCAGTTAACCTCCCAATATGCTGTGCTGGCTTTGATTACTGTCCTGATAGGATCACGTATCACAATCAAAATCCCTGGTGCTCGGGGTCAAATTTCGGTTTCGGACACCTTCGTGTTTCTCGCGATCCTCTTATTTGGAGTAGAGGCAGCAGTGACGCTGGCTGCTGTTGAAGCACTTTGTTCTTCGGTGCGTTTCAGTAAGAAAACCTACGTAATGTTTTTCAATGCCGGGGTGATGGCAGTATCGACGTTCATCACCGCTTCGACTCTCCAACTTCTCTTTCCAGCTATTCATCTCCGCGAGGGCTATTCCCCAAACCTTATCGTCGCATTGTGCGTGATGGCGTTAATGCAATACGTATTGAACTCCGGACTGATCGCTGTGGGTGTAGCCCTCGCCGCACATCAAACGGTATGGCATAGTTGGCGGACGAATTTTTTGTGGACTTCACTAACCTACTTTGCCGGTGCTTCGGGCGCTGCAGTCGTAGGCCGTCTCAGCGAGCACCTGGGATTTTACTCCTTCATTGCTACCGCCCCGATCCTGGTAATCGTCTACCTCACATACAGAACCTATCTCGCAAACGTGGAAACGTCGGCTGCCCAAGCTGATCAGGCGAAGCTTCACGTCGCAGAGCTTAACCGTTACATCGCGGAACAGGAACGGATCAGCAAGGCACTCGTGGAGAGCGAAGAACACTTTCGCAACGCATTTGACTATGCGGCAATCGGCATGGCGCTGGTGTCCCCAGAGGGCAACTGGCTTCGCGTAAACCGATCGCTCTGCGAAATTGTAGGCTACTCAGAAGCGGAATTGCTTGTCTCAGATTTTCAGGCAATCACAAATCGCGAAGATCTGGGGAGCGATCTGGCTGAGATTTACCGAATGCTTGCCGGCGAGATTCTTACCTGCCAGTTGGAGAAACGCTACATTCATAAACTGGGTCAAGACGTGTGGGTATCGAGCAGCGCGTCACTAGTTCGTGACACGCAAAGCCGTCCGCTTCACTTTATTTTTCAGATTCAGGACATCACGGAGCGCAAACGCGCGGAAGCCGCAATTCAAACCCTTTCGCTGGCTGACGAATTGACCGGACTATATAACCGCCGTGGCTTCCTGGCATTTTGCAGACAGCAATTCAATTCGCTTCATCGAACGAATCAAGGTGTAGTAATTGTTTATGCGGATCTTGATGGTTTGAAAAAGATCAACGACTCGTTTGGACATAAAGAGGGTGACCGCGCATTGGTAAAGACCGCGGAATTGCTGAAAGCGACATTCCGCTCTTCAGATGTGCTCGGCCGTTTGGGGGGCGACGAATTCACAGCACTGGCCTCAGTTGAGCCCGACGGTGGTATTGAAAAGCTAATCCTGCGCCTGGAGGAGAAGTTTGACGACTATAATGCCCAGGAAGTCTCTCCCTATAAGCTTTCAATAAGCATCGGCGTGGCCCAGCTCACCTCTGATGGGATGCAATCACTGGAAGACTTAATGGCCAGTGCGGACCTGGCGATGTATGAGAACAAGCGCCAAAAGAAAAATGTCAATCAGGTATGGGAAGGTAATATTGAACTATCAAAGATAGCCGTTGCCTAGGCCACCAAAAGAGTTTCTTGCGAGATACGAGCGGCAGGTTTTTTAAGACCTGCCGTTTTGCTTTTGTAGTATTCTCTGCGCTGATCGATGGGCCGCCTGGGAAAACAATCCAAACAAAAAGCAGCTCTTACGGCATCGTCTGCTCGCTGGCCTGCTTTGGTGTTGCTCTCACTCGCGGAACTGCTCGCCATGTCGCTTTGGTTCAGCGCCTCGGCGGTTGTTCCCTCGTTAAGCGCCGAATGGAACTTGAACGACTCAATTGCGAGCTGGCTAACAATAGCTGTTCAGCTTGGCTTCGTCTGCGGAACTCTCATAAGCGCGTTTCTGAATTTGCCTGATGTTATCAATGTTCGTTACCTCTTCGCTGCGTGTGCTTTCGCTGCTGCGCTGACAAATTCCATTTTCGGTCTTTACGCTAGCGGGCCTAATGCAGGGATAGCCTTACGGTTTCTAACAGGTCTGTTCCTTGCTGGTGTCTATCCGCCAGGAATGAAGATCATGGCCACGTGGTTTCAACGGTCACGGGGCATGGCCCTGGGGGTATTGATCGGAGCTCTGACACTCGGCAAGGCTTCGCCCTACTTAGTCAACGCGATCGGGAGCGCAAACTGGCGGCTTAATGTTCTTTACGTTTCTCTGTTCGCCGTTGCCGGCGGCCTGATTGTTCTCTTCTTAGTAGATAAAGGCCCACATGCTTTGCCTGCGGCACCCTTCGATTGGAAACAGGCAATTCTGGTGTTCCGTAATCGAGGGGCACGTCTCGCAAACTTCGGCTACTTCGGCCATATGTGGGAACTCTACGCGATGTGGCTTTGGCTGCCAGTAATGCTACGTGCGAGCTTTGCGGCGCAGAGTGTTTTCCCTCAGGTGGCTGAGATAGCCTCGTTTCTCGTCATCGGCTGCGGGGTCATTGGCTGCGTTGTGGGCGGGATACTTGCCGATCGTTTTGGCCGCACCCTGGTGACATCGTGGGCGATGGCCATTAGCGGTGGTTGCTGTATAGCTATCGGTTTCTTGTTTAATGCGGAGCCTGTGCTCCTCTTGTTGGTTTCAGCCGTTTGGGGCGCCACCGTTATTGCGGACTCCGCGCAGTTCTCAGCTTGTGTGACCGAACTCACTGATCCGAAATACGTGGGAACCGCTTTAACCATTCAGACTTGTGTGGGTTTTCTTCTGACCAGTGTTTCTATCAAACTTGTGCCTCACGTTGAGAACGTCATGGGGTGGCGTTATGCATTCATAATTCTTGCGCCGGGCCCGTTGCTGGGCGTGTTTGCGATGCTGCGATTGCGCTCTTTACCGGAAGCGGCGAAGATCGCTCACGGACGACGATAACAATGGTCAGGAACTACAGCGATATAGAACTGAGAGCCCGGGGTCGTAAAATTATACGTCTGTTGAAAAGCGCCTATCCGGATGCGAAGTGCTCGCTAAATCATTCAAATGCATTCGAGTTGTTGATTGCCACAATTCTGTCGGCACAATGCACCGACGCGCGTGTGAACATTGTGACTCAGGACCTTTTTCGCAAATACCGCAAACCTGAAGATTATCTGAAAGTTTCCCCCAGCGAACTGCAGCAAGACATTCGCACCACAGGCTTTTTCCGCAACAAAACAAAATCGATTCAAGGTACCGCAAAGGTTTTGACTGAGCAGTACGGCGGGAAAGTGCCGGCCACAATTGACGAGTTATTGGAACTGCCCGGAGTGGCGCGGAAAACGGCAAATGTTGTGCTTGGTAACGCTTTCGGCGTGAGCGCGGGCGTTGTGGTTGACACGCATGTGACGCGACTGTCACGCCGGCTGGGTCTGACTGAGCAGAAGACGGCGGAAAAAATCGAAAATGATCTAATTGCGATTGTGCCAAAAAAAGACTGGGTCATCTTCCCTCACCTGCTGATCGCCCATGGCAGAAAGATTTGTAAAGCCCGAAATCCCCTTTGTGCGGAATGCGTGGTCGAGAAACTTTGCCCCTCCTCCTACTTGAAAACCGGTGTAATGCCCGGAAGTTGAAGTATTCTCCTCCTCATCTGGCAGATAAGCGCAAAGGCCGCTAGAATGACCGCCGTTCCCTTATCCTGAAACCGACGTAATTAAGTCCTGCCGCTTGCATGCCAGTCATCGCCGGTCTGTATTCAGCTTCGCAAACGCATGAACCTCCTCCAAGGGCGATCCTGTTTTCCAACGCAGCCGCGAAGGGGGTTGGAAAGTGAGCTATCGATTCCCATGGTATCGCCTGCCCGACGAGCACCTGCTGGATATGCGGATCTGCGACATTGGGCTCAAGCTTAAGGGATCCTTTCTCGAGCCTCACATCAAGCGGCTGTACAGTGAATTGAACGGTCGCGGCATTCGGTTTAAACCGCACGTCTGGCTTTCGGAAGAATGGTTCTCGCCTGACGGCGTGCCTGGCATTGCCATTCCTTTTTACCTGGCCCATCCACGCCTCATGAAACTCGAACGCAAACAAATGCTTGAGGTTGAGGGTGGCACGGATACCGAATGCATGCGGATCCTGCGACACGAAGCGGGTCATGCTCTCGATACGGCCTTTCGTTTACACTTTAGACGAAAATGGCGCGAGCTCTTCGGATCGTTTGCCCAACGCTATCCGGATTTCTATAAACCAAAACCGAAGAGCCGCAACTACGTGCTGCATCTGCCTGCGTGGTATGCACAAGCTCACCCTGCCGAGGACTTCGCCGAAACTTTTGCCGTGTGGCTAACGCCGCGTTCACGCTGGCGACGTCGTTACAAAGGCTGGCCGTCCCTTCATAAACTCGAATACATCAATGACTTAATGAACGAACTGGCGGGGACAAAACCACGAAACCGCACCCGCACCAAGGTAGAACCACTCTCCGCGATACGGACTACGCTCCGCGAACATTATCAGCGCAAGCGGGAACGATACGACTTTGACTGGCCTGCTGTTTACGATCGCGATCTCCGTCGCATCTTTTCAGACGATCCAGGGCATCAATCGCAGCCCAGCGCGGCGAGCTTTCTCCGGAGCGTACGGCGTGAGCTGCGTCAAATCGTCGCCGAAGGAACCGGAGTTCACCAATACACAATCGATCACGTGCTCGAGAATATGATAGACCGTTGCAAAGATCTGAAGCTGCGAGTAGCAACCCCGACGAGAGAAGCGCGCCGTCGCGTCATGATCGTCTTGACGGTCCAGGTCATGAACGTGCTGCATTCGGGTTATCATCGCATCGCCGTATAACTGCCCCATGACTTTCGAGCCCAAAAAAAAGCTCCGCATAATTGTTCTCGTTCACCAGGATCTGGTGCCGCCTGAATCGCTGGACGGGCTCAGCGACAAAGATAAGCTCGAAATCAAAACTGAATACGACGTCATCTCAACACTAAAGAAGATGGGTCACGACGTTTACCCTATAGGACTCTACAATCAGCTAAATGCAATTGGAGATGCGCTGATGGAGCATAAGCCCCACATCGCATTCAACCTGCTCGAGGAGTTTCACGGCTATCCGCTTTACGATCAGCACGTCGTCAGTTATCTGGAACTAATGAAGCAAGCCTATACAGGCTGTAACCCTCGCGGGTTGACTCTTGCCCACGACAAGGCACTGACAAAAATGATCCTCGCGTATCACCGGCTCCAGGTTCCTAATTTTGCGGTGTTTCCCATGAACCGAAAAATAAGGCGTCCAAAGCGTTTGAAGTTTCCGCTTTTGGTGAAATCAATCAGTGAAGAAGGGTCGGTAGGGATAGCACAGGCCTCGATAGTGCATGACGACGACAAAATGATCCAACGAGTAGAGTTTATTCACCGCCAAAACAAAACGGCCGCCATCGTCGAACAATACATTAAGGGGCGTGAGGTTTATGTGGGCGTGATCGGTAACCAGAACATTCAGACATACTCGCCCTGGGAGTTGGTGATGGAGAAACTTCCGGAAGGGTCAGAGAACATCGCCACACTCAAGGTCAAATGGGACCCCGCATATCAGGAAAAGGTTGGAGTTGCTACACGAGCCGCCGAACTATCCCCCGAACAACACAAAGTTCTCGAACACCTCTCAAAACGAATCTACCGTTACCTTTTCCTTAGCGGTTATGCTCGGCTGGATTATCGATTAACCGAAGAAGGCCAATTTTACTTGCTCGAAGCTAACCCAAATCCGCAAATCGCGGAAGGCGAAGACTTTGCCGATTCTGCTGCTCACACCGGTATTCCTTACGACCAATTGTTACAGAAAATCATCACCGTTGGGCTCAATTATGCGGCCGCACGGGGCGAGATTGTCTGATGGCGGTCCCGGAAGACTGCTCAAATTCGGTGTTTTTCTAGTTAACACCGAACCGCAAAGGAGTTATTGCCTTTTGACGCTCGCACTCACATTGGTATTTGTACTCAATCTTTACAGACAAAGTCTGCGACATAATACTTCAGTTTGACTGATTGTGTTTTCCAAACGGACGCTTCGACACTGAAATGACCTGCGCAAATCGCCTAGCCCGGAGTTTCTCATGTGACCCCTTTTGGTTCGCATTGTTACTATTCAGTGTGATTCGTCACGAAACAGTCACATTGCCTCTTGTTCAAAGAGGGTTCAACACTTAGTATTCTCCTTGCCTTCGGTGTTTCCCCCCTCACCCAAGAAAAAATTAAGGAGAAAAAGCCTGTGTTTTTGAAAAAACTATTCCCCTATGCGCTGGCGGCTTGCTTCTCAATCAGCCTGCTCCCCCAACCCTCAGGAGCGCAGAGTACAGAGACTCGCCCAAGACAAATAGCTCAAGCCAGGGAAACCTATAGTCTTTCGACGGACACAGACCCGGTTATTGTTTCCCTCGCCTCGGCCGAAGACATCAAAGCTTCGAGATCATTTGAAGATATCAGGGCGTTAAAGTCTTTTAGTGGAAAAAGCGACGCTAATCTCCAATTTCAACAGTTGATTACCGCGGCAATAGATCAGCGTCTTGGCGCTCGCTACGTTTGGGGAGCTACCGGACCTTCAGCTTACGATTGTTCAGGTTTTGTCTGGAGCACATTTCGTTCTGCCGGAATCGAATTTGAGCGCAGCAGCGCTCGCACGCTATGGGCCCGCTTCAGTGCCCCTGCTCCGGGAGAACAATATAAATTTGGAACGCTGGTTTTCTTCAGGAACCTCGCGCACATCGGAATCGTGGCTGATGAGCATGGCTTCTATCACGCTTCACGTCATCACGGAGTAGTCTATTCCCCCTTCAATCAATACTGGCTATCGCGCCTTGATGGTTTCCGTCGGGTTCCCCTCCCTGCGCAGCTAGCCGCCGACTAGTCACGAGAATTTCCTGTTAACAGCGAAACGCCGGCACTTTAGTTAGTGCCGGCGTTTTAATTTAAAGGCTCTATTTCATTTCTCGTCCAGCGAGGACACGAAACCCGCGCGGTGATCTTCGCCTCGGGCATCCCATATGATCATGATTTTATCGACTGCTACAAAACACGTCCTTTTGTCTTTATCCTTCAGGTGCAGTACTCCTTCTTCGACCTTGATAACTTCGCCATGCAGACTCGAAGCTCCTCCACAGTAAACATCTATTTTCTTCCCTATCATTTTGGCTAAGAATTCATGCATGGTTCTCTTCCCAAGTTTTAAGGTTCAACCGTGGCGATCACTTGCAGCTACCTCAACAGGGTTGAACACCGACCGCAGTCTACGCGTGGTCTTTGCCATTCTGAAACGTGATCTTTACCAGTGGTATCACGTCACGGTCGTCTTGTTGCTTTCGTTCAAACTCGATTAAATCGAAGTAAGCGCATCGCGAGGTGTCAGGAAACTCGCGGCACACGACCGGCCGTGCATGGTAGATGGTACATTTTCGCGTCTCCTGATTTAGAAACATGCAAGCCTGTCCAAATAACCGATCTGCTTTGCGCCTCAGAATTCGTTCTTTTCCAAACAACTTCGTGAAGCGCTGACTCGCAACGTCGGGAAGCAAACGAAAGTGCGCGGCCAGGCGCCTTATATCCCTCTGCGTAACCTGGACTCGATCATAAATCGAGCAACAGTAGGCCACACATTTATCGCAATCATACTTTATTGCTTTGTAACCGGTGACTGACGCTAGTCCCATGCTCGCTTGGTACCTCAATTTCTCGTGAAGATTTCTTAGTCATGCGGCGCAGCCAAATTACCCTCGGCCCAGAGACTCCGATATCAACGCCTTTTTGATTTGTCGTATTCCGAGACCAAAAGATCCATAGAGTCACCACGGCAATCGTAAAGGCGCTTGGGCTCGCGAGCAGCATGCTTGGCCAAAGAATAAGCCGTAATGATGGGAAGCGCCACGGTGGAATCGACATAACAAACCACCGCATCGGGCAAACGCTCCGGATCTACTTTACCCCAGGAGACGGCTTCACCTGGCGTCGCTCCCGACAGACCTCCCGTGTCAGGTCGCGCATCGGTTACTTGCAGAAAATAGTCGTGCCCGCGTTCATCGATACCGAGCACTTCCTGAATCTGTGGCTCAGTTTGCAACAGAAAGTTCTTAGGTGATCCGCCGCCGAGAATGAAACAAGCGGACCGTCCCGACTTCTGCTTACCGCGCGCAACTTTTCCGGCTGCAGCGTTACGCTTGGCAGCCAACACAATTGCCGCTGTTTCATTTACATCCAGAGACGGATCAAAGGCGAGTTTGTTCCCTTGCAAGGCTTTCGCCGCTACGTTCATGCCAATTGAAGAATCGCCTGGCGACGAAGTGTAGATGGGCACCGCATATTCGTAGGCAACCGCGAGCAACGACTTGTCTTTTAAACCCAATTTACGCTCACGCTCATGCACGTAACGACCGGCCAGGTAGTGAAATTCGGCGGTAGACATTGTCTTTTGAAACTCTTTCCCTGCGATGATCTTGCGGAAGAAGGCGTCGGTGTCGAGCAGCACGGAGTAATCAAAGAAAATGTCATAGATGCGAACTACCTCCTCCTCGCGCAGGACTATGTCGGAAATTTGTGAGCTTCCCTGGTGCATCGCCAGGCCAATGCCAAAATGAGTGTCGTGATAAAGATTTGCGCCGGTGGAAATAATCCAATCCACGAAACCCGCTTTGATTAAGGGAATAAGCGCCGACGTTCCTAACCCCGCGGGCGTTAGGGCTCCGGTGATTGAAAGACCCACCGTGACTTCCGGCTCCAGCATCTTCAGCGTGAAGAGTTGACAGGCCTCACGCAGGCGGGCGCCGTTGTAAGCGAGAAACGACTCATCAACCAGCTCCGCTATAGTCGTTTTTCGCGTTATTGGCGGCGGATCGATTCGTCGTCCCTGTAGAAACCTGCTTGTTCGTTTTGCCATTCTCTCTATTTGTTTTTCAGGCGTTCTGGCCCACTGGAATCAGACCTACGTGGCCTGGCTCATTTCATTCGAGTTCTCATCTGCGGCCCGTTTTACTCGCAGCCGGCCAATACGGCGTTCATCCGCTTCCAGCACTTCAACGTCGAGGCCGTGAAAAGTAAGTTGTTCGCCTGGTTGCGGCACTTTACCGGATTCATTGATAACGAGGCCGGCAATAGTCGTAAAATCATCAGCCTCGATCTCCATATCGAAAAGCCGCTCAATCTTTCCGATCTCCGTAGAACCCAGTACGTCGTAGCATCCTTTAGCGTCTTCGACGATATCTTTAAGTTCTTCACCCGCGATGTCTTCATCTTCGATCTCGCCAACAATCTCCTCTAGTATGTCCTCGACCGTTACAAGGCCCGAAACTCCACCGTACTCATCGATTACCATCGAAAGCTGCACGTGTGCCTTCTGCATTTCTTCGAGCAGTTCGGCTACCGCCTTTGTCTCAGGAACGAAGTAAACGGGGCGCACAAGTGGCGCAATCGGGCCGTCTTCATTCCCTTCTGCCCAACGCTCAAGCAGATCGCGCACGTAGATAATCCCTTCGACGTTGTCAATTTGGTCGCGGAACGCAGGCAGCCTTGAATACTTCGATTCAACCATAATGTCTCGGGCCTCACGAACAGTTGCCGCAGCTGGTACAGCGACAATGTCAGGCCGAGGCGTCATAACTTCGCTGACACGAGTATCGCCAAACTCGAGGATGGAGTGAATAAGCTCGCCCTCTTCCTCTTCGAGTATTCCTTCGGCTTCGCCCACGTCGATGAGCGCCTGAATGTCATCACCGGGGTCCTGCTCTTCCTCTTCCTCGCCGGCCTCCTGCTCCTGTTCCTTCCTGCGCGACCGGTCAAATAACCTGTGGAAAGGATCTGCGGCGAATGCCATCAACGGGAGGAAGGGGCGGATCACAGGCAAAAGAAACAACAACGTTCCTTCCGGATCCCGCGTTGAGATGAATAAAGGAATCAGCTGACGAAAGATTCCCGCCAATAACAGCCCTGCAAGCAGTCCGATCAGTATGAAGCGCCGGTTCTGAAACAATGCCAGCGAGATTGAAGTCACCAGAACGGCCACGACAACGAGCAGAATTTGAATGCTCGCTGAGATGGCGAAACTGAACCTCGGCCGATTCTCAAGCACCTGTTTCAGGAATGTCGCCGATCGCAATTTAAAGCGTTCTTCGGCTTCGGTAATCAAGCGCCGAAGGCCGACGTCGCTCAACTGGCCAAAGGCCATGTCGACCGTCGCGAGCAGCGACAACCCAACCACCAGCAGGAAAGTCAGAATGATCTCAATCTGCATTTAATGGTAATAGTAAATAGTAAATCGTGAATGGTAAATAGTGGATGGTAGATGCGCATAGCCAGCCAGTAAAGCGGGATTTTCCATTTCACATTTCTCATCATTTTTCATTTCTCATTTTTCATTTCTAAATCGTCACTGAGAAGCCTTAAGAACTACACTCTTAAATGGCAAATGAGAAATATGAAATGTGATATGGAAAATGATCTTCCCTTTGTTTATCTGCTAATACTTATATGCCAAGTTTCCGTCTGAGACGGATCTCCAGTCGATTCATTTCGCCGTTATCGGTTTCATGATCATAGCCGCAAAGGTGGAGCAGGCCATGCAAAATAAGCTGCGCAATCTCCTGGTCGAGGGTCAGACCGTTATCCTTCGCCTGTCGCGCGGCTTGCTCGGCCGAAATCACTATGTCGCCCAGAGTCGAGCCCTCAAGCTTTTCAAACTCATCTTGCTTTGCCGGAAACGACAGCACGTCCGTAGTGCCGCGCTTGCCGCGCCACCTGCGGTTAAGATCCCTCATGGCGCGGTCTGAAACAAAGGCCACAGTCATACCGGTGACCTTTACCGGCAACACCGTCGTTGCACTGGTCAGAAAACCAGTCCAGTGTTCACAATCAATTGGAAATTTACGTTGGCGGTTGACGACCTCAATCATGATTCATCCACAGATTTCGGGGATTACACAGATTGAGATATGAAATCGTTAGGATACCCACAGGCGCGCTGTGTTTTCTTGCTGTCATTCTCAAATCTGCGAAATCTGCCTAATCGGTGGATTACCGACTAAATGTGGCTCTTCTTGGAATGTTCTTCGTACGCCTTAATGATCATCTGGACCAGCTTGTGACGAACCACATCTTTTTCAGTGAAATAAATGAATTCAATTCCGTTCAGATTGGCAAGCACGCGTTCAGCTTCAATCAGGCCACTGCGCTTTCCTGCCGGAAGATCTACCTGGGTAACATCGCCCGTAATCACAGCCTTCGAGCCAAAGCCAATGCGGGTTAGAAACATCTTCATCTGCTCGCTGGTGGTGTTTTGAGCTTCATCAAGAATAATGAAGGCGTCCGAAAGTGTACGGCCGCGCATAAATGCCAGCGGGGCTACCTCGATGACCTGCTTCTCCAGCAACTTCGTTACGCGTTCGTAGTCAATCAGATCAAACAGCGCGTCATAGAGCGGACGAAGATAAGGATCAACTTTCTCCTGCAAGTCGCCGGGAAGAAATCCCAGTTTCTCACCGGCTTCAACTGCCGGCCGAGCCAGAACAATGCGGTTGACTTGCTTTTGCATCAAGGCCTGAACGGCCAGGGCAACAGCAAGGTAAGTTTTCCCCGTTCCCGCTACGCCAATACCAAAGACAACATCCTGCTCCTGAATTGCCTGAATATATTTGCGTTGAGTTGCCGACTTTGGCGCAACCTGCTTCTTTCCTGCCGGATTGAATCGGGCCTTCGTAAAATAATCGCGCAGACTGAAGGCCCGATCTTCCGCAATCTGAGCGAAAGCTTCGCGCAGTTCTTTGTCGGTAAAGGAACGACCCTCACGGAAAAGTTCGGAGAAGTCCTGAAGTATGTGCTGAGCCGTTTCGACATCTTCAGGGTCGCCGTCGATTGAAACATCCTGCCCTCGTGCGTCAATGCGAACTTCGAGTAGCGTTTCAAGATACTTAATATTTTGGTCGTGGACGCCAAACAGCGTTTCCAGCCCGCGAGGTGGCAGTTCGATTTGTTTCAAAAGCTGGCGCTCTCTCTTTCTGCAGGCGACGAAAGTAAATGTGCGGTATTAATTAATGTGCGGGTGTGTGAGTGTGCTGAAATTCCTGGCATATGCTGTCGTGTTTGACGCTACACCACCCTTCTTTAGCTGTCAAATATGGCGCGATTATGCCGAGAAGGGTGGCCCGTGATGCCATTCGAGCCTGCTTGACACTCATCGACGTGGTCCCTATACTCCGTCACTTGCGCAATGTCTGCCACTATGTAAACTGGCCCTAAAGATGCTGGGAAGAACGCACTAGCGGTTAGTATTGGAGAACTGGATGCCCAATCATAAGTCAGCTGAAAAGAGAATGCGCCAGAGTGAGGCGCGACGAAAGATTAATCGCGGCAATCGCAGCCGCGTGAGAACCTCAATCAAGAATCTTCGCGCGGCTATTGGCGCAGGGGACGCAAAGCAGCTCAAAGAGCTTTTACCGGCAACGATTTCGACGATCGATAAGGCGGTGCAGAATGGCGCGTTGCATAAGAATGCCGCGTCACGCTACAAATCTCGATTGACGTCGCGTTCGAATGAGGCTGCAGCTAAATAGGGTTGAAGATAGTTATTTGGAGACAAGGCGGATCGAGTAATCGGTCCGCCTCTTTATTTGCCGAGCAGGACAGACATTCTTGTCTTTCAGTTCTCTTTTTAGCCATTCTTTCGCACCGTTGAAGGCAAAAATATATATCTACTCGCGGAAGGAGCGAAGATGACAGTTTACTACCATACCGAGAAGGAGATTCAGAAAGTTGTTGCCGGGTTCGAGTCGTGCATCACCGGTAAAGACGACTTCGGTCATCGTAGCCACCTGATCGTCGCGGTTTGGTATCTCCAAAATTCAACTTCAGAGCAGGCATTCGACAAAATGCGTTCCGGGCTGTTGCGATTCCTTGATCATCACGCGGTTGGACGTGACCCTTACAGCGATCAGCTAACCATGTCATGGATCAACCGGGTACAGAGCGTTATCAAACAAACGCCACCGGATCTTTCACTTGTCGAAGTCACAAACATTGTGCTAGAGCGCCTGGGACATTCACGCATACTCTTTGAGCAAGACAACCAGGGCGGTGTGAAGGAAGTTCTTCAGAAGGATCCGGCAAACAGCCAGTCGAAATAACTACAGTTTCAATTCATTTACAACGTGGAATTTGGTTTCTTTCCTGTAACAATAAGCGCTTGCGCAGGAAAATTCATTTGCCCGCTTAAGAAAAATCCGGCTCCGGCTTTTTCAACGGCTTCTCTCACCGCGGCCACTTGCTCCGGCGCAAGCTTTTTAAGCTTGCTTCTAAGTGTATCTGACATTTCCGTGCGCAGCTCCCAGAAGCGCGCTACCGTGATGGGTGCTTCTATTTTGAATTCCAGCGTGCGCTCTCTTACCGAAGTCGTACCCGCCTCCTCCAAAAGCCTTGCAAGCTTGCCCGGTCCGGCAAAACGAAATGCAGCCGGCACATCTTCATCCTCAGGATCAGCAGCAATGAACTCCTCCAGTATTTCTGTAATGATGGTAAAGAAGGGATTCAATTCTCTGGAAGCCCAAACAACAAATGAAACAGGGCCACCGGGTCTGACCACTCTCAATATCTCTCGTAAGCCTGCCAGGACATCCGGGAAAAACATTGCCGAAAGTCTGCTTACTGCCACATCAAAGGAATTATCAGAGAAAGGAAGCAGCTGCGCGGTACACTGGTGAAACCGGATGTTCCTGAGTCCACGTCGCTCAGCTTCTTCCCGGGCGGCCTTAACCATCCCGTCTGAAGGATCGGTGTAAGTCACGCATCCTGAGTCACCAACGACCGAAGCTATAGTCAGTGAAGGTTCGCCACTTCCGCCGCCAACGTCAAGCACAGACTGGCTAGCCCCCAGGTGCGCATCGTCAATAAGCGCACGCGTTAGGGACGCGAACATTTTCTCAATCAATGCCCGGTACTTATTCCAATATTGGGAAGACGTTTCCCAGGCGGCGAGCAGTTCGTCTGCATCTTCGGTAGCCATTTTATTCGAGCCCTACTTCGACTCGAGCGGAAGTCCCGCTTTTTCCCAGGCTTCGAATCCTCCGAAAAGTGGATGGACGTTTTTGTAGCCGCTCTGGACAAGCTCCTGCGCCACACGGGCGCTCGAGGCTTCGTGAGGTCAAGTGCAGTATGTGATGATCGTACGATCGTGTGGAATTTCGGAAAGGTGTTGTTCGACTTCGTCCGCAGGCACGCGCACTGCGCTCGGCAATTTGGTCACAGCTTCGCTCCAGGCTTTAGGATTACGCGTATCGACAAACGTAAATTGCTCGCCGCGACCCATCCTCTCTTTGATTTCATCGATTGTTACTCTCGTCGCTTCCATTTCAGCCTCCATTTTTTCTGAGTTACCAGCCTCCGACGCGCCTATTTCTTATCCGATTACGCAAGATCAAACAACAATATCTCTGCAGATTCATTTGCCGTGATCTTCATGCTTGACTCTTGACTAACTGCGGCACCATCGCCTTGTTTCAGACCAACGCTATTCAATGCAATTGAGCCTGCGGCAACCTGGAGCCATGCGTGCCGGCCACTCGCCAGGGGCTGAACCACTTCGCGACCATTTTCCAGCAACGCCGAATAAATATTCGCGTCCTGATGAATCTTCACTGAGTCCTGACGTCCGTCGGGAGAAACAATCAGACGCAACTTATTGTGCTTCTCGTCGTCTGAAAAAGTCTTCTCCTCATATTCAGGCGAGAGATTTTGTTCTTCGGGCAAGATCCAAATCTGAAGGAGATGCACTGCTTCGTCATTCAGAGGATTCGATTCGCTGTGCATAACGCCGGTTCCGGCGCTCATGCGCTGAACGTCGCCCCGCCGAATGACCGAACCCGTGCCAATGCTGTCGCGGTGCTCGAGGGCGCCCTGCAAAATATAAGTGACGATCTCCATGTCACGATGCCCGTGCCTCGGGAACCCACGCCCTGCCTGGACAAAGTCTTCGTTTATGACGCGCAAGGTACGAAATTGCGTGTGCTTTGGATCGTGGTAATCGCCAAAAGAGAAAGTGTGATAGGTGTTTAGCCACCCGAAATCGAAATGGCCGCGTGCCTCTGCTTTACGAATCGTAATCATATGTCCGTTGTGCTTGTGTCCAACGACTTCAGTCGTCATAGGTTGTCATCATCGCCTGCGGTACTGACTTGTGACACACTAAAGTTTGGCGGACATTGCAATAAAAATCTCCGCCAGCTCAGTCAGCCCGCGCGCATCGTCGTCATCGAACCTGCCAAACAATGGACTGTCGAGATCGAAAACACCAATCAACTGCTCATTATTGATGATCAGTGGAAGCACAATCTCTGAATTTGATTCGCTGTCACAGGCGATATGGCCGGGAAACTCGTGTACATTATCGACCAGAATAGTTTGTCGTTGTTGCGCGGCTGTACCGCACACTCCCTTTCCCATGGCAATGCGCACGCACGCTGGTTTTCCCTGAAACGGGCCAAGGACGAGTTCGTCATTCTTATGCAGATAAAAACCCGCCCAATTTAAATCCGGCAGCGAATGAAATACCAGCGACGCGAAGTTTGCTGCATTCGCAATGAAGTCTCGCTCATTTTCAAGCAGGCTGCGAAGTTGCGAGGCGAGGGTCGTATATAGTTCGCTCTTTGCAGGCGATGAAGCTGTCTGTGTTTGAAACACTGTCATTGGAATGAATGCGAAGTCAATTTACCGCAAAGGACGCAAAGAACTCGCAAAGGCTCGCGAAGAAATGCTGGCCCCTGTACCCTTTGAGCACCTTTGCGACTTCTTTGCGCTCTTTGCGGTTAATCTCGCACAATCTAATCAAGCTGATCTGAATTCACCGCCGACTTTATACTAATCACTACCGATTTCGAAACCGGAGTGTTGCTCTTCTCAGCCACACTTCGCAGGGGCACAAGCACGTTTGTCTCCGGAAAGTAAGTAGCAGCACAACGGCGGGGAATGCTGTAGGGCACTACAACAAAACGGCGCGCCACGCGCTCCTCGTCTTCAAAGTGGCTAAAAAGATCCACCACCTGTCCCTCAACCAGATCTGCTAAACGGATATCCTCAGCATTTAGAAACACGACACGGCGTCCGTTGTACACGCCTCGATAGCGGTCGTCTAAACCGTAAATCGATGTATTGAATTGATCGTGACTGCGAATGGTCATCATCAAAAACTGATCCGGCTCAAGATTATGTTGCGGCAACGCATGAACCGTAAAAACAGCGCGGCCACTGGGGGTCTTGAATATTCGTTCGCGCGCGGAACTGGGGAGATGGAAACCGCCCGGCCGGCGAACGCGATGGTTATAGTCATCAAATCCGGGAACTACCCGCGCAATATGATCCCGTATGCGATCATAATCGGCTGCCAGTTCCTGCCAGTTTATTCCGGAGCGTGTTCTCAGGGTAGCAGTCGCCAGTCGAGCGACTATCGCCGGCTCGCTTAAAAGACTCTCCGAAGCCGGTCGCAGGAAACCGCGCGAAGCCTGAACAACTGCCATCGAATTCTCAGTCGTGACGAATTGTAGACCAGACATTTGCAGATCACGTTCTGTTCTCCCGAGACATGGAAGAATTAAGGCCTGAGCTCCGGTTACCAGGTGAGCACGATTGAGTTTTGTTGAAACGTGGGCCGTCAGGTTGCATCGCCGCAGCGCCTGCGCAGTGTATTCCGTGTCCGGCGTGGCTGAAAGAAAGTTCCCGCCGAGCGCGAAGAAGACCCGCGCATTTCCCTCGTGCATCGCTTCGATTGCTTTCACCGTGTCGTAGCCGTGGCGTCGCGGAGGCTCAAAATTGAATTCGGCAGCCAGGTTATCGAGAAATGTATCTGTGGGCCTTTCCCAGATTCCCATGGTGCGGTCGCCCTGGACATTGCTATGGCCTCTCACGGGGCAGAGCCCTGCGCCTGGTTGGCCAATCTGTCCTCGCAACAACATCAGATTGACTATCTCCTGGATATTGGACACGGCGTTCTTGTGCTGGGTAAGACCCATGGCCCAACAAAAGATTGTGCGTTCGGACTCAATAAAGATTTTTGCAGCTTCTTCGATCTTGCTCTGGTCGACGGCGCTCTGCTCCACGATGTCACTCCAGGAAGTGTTTTTGATTGCAGAGGCGAATGCGTTAAACCCGCTGGTGTAGCTCTCAATGAAATTGCGGTCCAACACCTCACCAGGGCGGCGGTCTTCCTCGGCAAACACAGCTTTCGTAATTCCCTGGAGTAACCCCACGTCACCATTGATGCGTACCTGAAGAAACAAATCTGCGAGGGTGGTTCCACCCCCAAGCCAGCCCAAAACATCCTGCGGGTGTTTAAACTGCGTCATGCCAACCTCAGGAAGCGGGTTAATGTGTACTAAGCTGCATCCATTCCGTTTGGCCTTTTGCAGAGCACTTAACATTCGCGGATGGTTTGTTCCGGGGTTCTGACCTATGACGAAAATAGCCTGAGCCAGGTTGAAGTCTTCGAGCGTCACAGTTCCCTTGCCTACACCGATTGTTTCCCCCAGCGCCGAACCGCTCGATTCGTGGCACATGTTTGAGCAGTCAGGAAGATTGTTTGTGCCGAATTGCCTGACAAACAACTGATACAAGAAGGCAGCTTCATTACTGGTGCGGCCCGATGTGTAGAAGATTGCCTCGTCCGGATGGCTGAGTGCATTCAGCTCGGTGGCAATGATAAAGAAGGCCTCACCCCACGTAATCTGTACGTAATTAGTTGCGCCCTGCCGAAGCACCATCGGATGTGTCAGACGTCCTTGTTTGTTCAGCCAGTAATCAGGCTTGTCGGCGAGATCGGCAACGCTCCATTCTCGGAAAAACTCTGGTGTTACTCGTTTGGTAGTAGCTTCATCAGCCACGTGCTTGGCACCGTTTTCGCAGAACTCCGCATGCGAGCGTTCGTTATCAGGCTCTGGCCAGGCGCAACCGGGGCAATCGAATCCCGTTTTTTGATTTAGCTTCAGCAAAGTGCGCACGCCCCGCGTCACACCCATTTCGTTCCAGGCAGACTTAGCCGTAGCGATAATTGATGGAATACCACCAGCCACTTTGCTTATCGGTTTAATTTGGACGAGAGAGGACTCTTCCGGCGATTGAGCGCCGGGCTGAGCGATTTCTTCGTGATCTGAGCTCTTGTCCATCGCCGGTTATTCGATTGAATAATTGTATGGTTTAGAAGGGTGTTTACAAAGGGAGGATCGGGTTCCCATTCAACAACTCCACGGTTTGTCCAACTGTTATTCTTCCAGGTTGCAAAACGCGGGCGTAGAGGCGCGAATAGCCAGGGTGAACCTGTTGGGAAATGCGCTGGTATTTGCCGTCGATAAACGAGGACGGAATGCTATTGCAGGGTCTCGTGTACGTGGTGATTTCGACCAGCACCTCATCACCCAATGTGAGCTGGGAGCCCGGGTTTAACCGCCCCCAGTCGAGCCCTGAGATCGTAACATTCTCGCCGACTGACCCGGGAAAGATCGGGTGACCTTCCGCTTGCAGCTCCAGGATTCGCTCCAGGGAAAAAAGGCATACGGCGCGTTCGGGTCCGCCGTGGATATCGGGAAAGCGGTGCGCGTCCCCTTCCAATCCTAACTCGTTGACTACCGCCTCATGGATCGCCAATTTAGGAACGCCGCCGGGAGAAGTGTTGACTTGAAATATTCGCCCGTTCATTTTGCAACCGTTAAGCACATCGTCATTAAATATCCTCGCAAACTATAAACGCCAGATTCCAGCGAGGCAATTAAGGCCGACCCCTCGTCAAGCTTTGGTTTACTTACAGCAACAGAAATTTGACTTGCGATCGGGTTTAGCTTAAAAACTTCTTCTTCTCTGAAAATAAATTCAAGACATCTTTTTTAGTTGAGGATAAATCCGATGACTCGTTCACCCTTTCGTTGCCTTATTGCGTCTCTCTTATTGATTGTTTTCACTGCTATGGCAAGTGGACAGCCTAAGCCCGCCCGAGACCCGAACCAGCCTATTGACGAGGAATATACGAAGAAGATTCGAGAGTACACCACCGAACCATTCTTTAACTCGCCCTTAGCTGACTATTTGCCGGCTTCGGCGCAGGTGCCTACGCCCAAGGCAGTTTTAGGTGACGTTGCCGGTGCGCCCGGAAAGCTGCCGTACTCAGAAGAAGTTCACCGTTACATGCGGCTGCTCGAGAAAGCCAGCCCCCGAGTTAAAGTTTTTTCGATTGGCACTACCGAAGAGAGCCGCGAAATGATTGCTGTTGCTGTTGCTTCGGAGCAACTGTTGTCACGGCTTGATGATAATCGCGCACGACTCGCGAAGCTTGCTGATCCGCGCACCATTAATCTTGATGATGCCGAGGCTGATAGGCTCGTGAGCGACTCATTCCCAATCTATTATATTACGGGAGCCCTCCATTCGACAGAAACAGGTTCGCCCACAGCTTTGATGGAGCTCGTTTACCGGCTCGCCGTTGACGAAAGCCCTTACGTTAAATCCATACGTGAG
Source organism: Pyrinomonadaceae bacterium (assembly GCA_046262375.1). Taxonomy (GTDB): domain Bacteria; phylum Acidobacteriota; class Blastocatellia; order Pyrinomonadales; family Pyrinomonadaceae; genus PSRF01. The sequence goes on along the minus strand of JBHEMV010000018.1, from coordinate 4,823 downwards.
AATGTGGTCACCTTAATCACACCTGTAGTCGAGGTTGACGGGCGCGATCGCATGGTCGACGTTTACAACTGGCACCTCGCTCATCCGAAAGAAAACTGGCCGCCGCTGGTTTATTGGGGCCATTACGTTGCTCACGACAACAATCGCGACGCAATCGGTCTCTCGCTAAAGCTTACAAGGAATGTGCTCAACACGTTTACCGGGTGGAAGGCCCAGGTGCTTCATGATCTGCACGAATCAGTTCCATACCTCTACGACAACACGATTGGCGACGGACCTTATAACGCCTGGGTCGATCCGATTCTGACCGACGAGTGGCAGATGATTGGCTGGAATAACGTTTCGGAATTGACGAAGTTTGGCATGCCCGGGGTTTTTGCGCATGGGAACTTCGACACCTGGTCGCCCGGTTACTTGATGTTCATCGCGGCCACGCACAATGGCATCAGCCGCCTCTACGAAACTTTTGGAAACGGTGGCGCTGATACGCTCGAGCGAACCCTTTCCCCGGACGAGTATCAGCGCAGCTGGTATCGCCAGAATCCACCTCTCCCTAAAGCCAAATGGTCACAGCGCAACAACAACAATTATCAGCAGACCGGGCTGCTGACTTCACTTTATTACTTCGGCAATAACAGCAAGCTCTTTCTCAAGAATTTTTATTTGAAGAGCAAACGTTCTATTTTGAAACCGAAAAACGAAGGCCCGGCCGCCTACGTTTTGCCTGCGAACGATCCACGTCCCGGAAATCAAGCCGAACTGCTTCGCACGCTACAAGCGCAGGGAGTGGAGATCAGCCGGGCAAGCGCACCATTTACAGTTTCACTAAAGGCAAAAAAGAAGGACGCAGTACCTGGAGGGGAGCGGGTTCCCCCAACTGCGGGGACGGCTGGCGTGGCGGTAGCAACCGCCTCTCCCGCAGCATCCCCCTCGACGGCGTTACCCATCGGGTCTCCGTCGGCACCGGTGGCGGAGCAAAGCCCCACGGCGAAACCGGTCAGCACTATGGTAACTACTGAGCCGCGAACCTTTCCCGCCGGCAGTTTCATCATCCGCATGGACCAGCCCTACAGTCGAATTGCCGACGCTTTATTGGATTATCAGTACTGGGCTCCAAACGATCCCCAGAAGCAGGTCTACGACGATACGGCCTGGACGATGGGCGAGTTGGCAAACGTGGAGGTCGTGCGAATCACTGAGAGCAAGGTTTTGGATGCTTCAATGAGTCGCGTTAGCGGTGAAGTGCGTGCTCCGGGCTCAATAAACGGGTCGGGTTCGACGTATATCGCCAATCACAATGCTGACAACGCGCTGGTGACGCTGCGCTATCGCCTCAAAGACGCCAGCATGGAGGCAGCCGAAGAGCCGTTTGAAGCCGCGGGCCAAAAGTTCAACCGGGGTTCTTTCATAATTCGAAAAGCTTCAGCGGATGAGCTGCAGCGCGCCGTCAACGATCTTGGGATACAGGTTTTTGCTGTCCCAGACGCTCCCGCGGTAAAGACACATGCGATCAAGCCTGCGCGCGTCGCGCTAATGCATACATGGCTAAACACACAGGATGAAGGTTGGTGGCGTTTGGCCCTGGACCAATTGAAAGTACCTTATGCCTACATCAATACGCAGGACGTTGCCAAAGATGAAAACTTGAGAGCGAAGTATGACGTCATTCTCTTCGCGCCCGTTGAGCGCGATCCAGCCGAGATTGTGAACGGCATGCCGATGTACGGAAATCCGCTTCCCTGGAAAACAACGGCGCTGACTCCTAACATCGGCAAGATCGATTCGACTGATGACATGCGGCCGGGTCTCGGCTGGTCTGGACTTTCAAACCTGCAAAAGTTTGTGCAGCAGGGCGGAGTGTTTATTACGGTTGACGACACGGCGGGCTTTGCCGTGAACTTCGGCTTCACGCCGGGCGTGGCGATTGCCCGCGCGAATAAGCTTAAAGCTGTGGGAGACATTTTGCGGATCAAGAGAGTAGACCCGACAAGCCCGATAGCCTACGGTTACGCCGACTCTCTCGCCATGTACTGCTCGAATGGTCCGATTTTCAATCTCAGTAACATCGCCGGCGGCAGCGGCGGTCGCCGCCGCGTTGATGAACGTGTTACGGGTCGAGGCACCGCCGACGACCCCGACACAGTGCAGGGACGGCCACCGGCGGACATACCTGAAGCGCCGAAGGCGGAGGTTTGGGAAGCGCTGCCGTTGACTGATGAACAGCGCCGCAATGAGGTTTCAGTGATTCCTCCGGGTGAGCGTCCGCGCGTGATCCTGCGTTACGCCGACATGAAGGAACTGTTTGTTTCCGGGTTACTTGATGGAGGAGATGAGCTCGCGCAACACGCTGCGGTGATTGACGTGCCGCAGGGTCGCGGTCATGTTGTCCTCTTCTCTACAAATCCCATCTGGCGCGGCCAAACCAAGGGCAGTTATTTCCTGGTCTTCAACACGATTCTGAACTTCGATAATTTGAATGTGGGGCGCGTTGCAGCGAAGAAATAGGTTTGCAGAGAATTCTGACAGGCAAACTGAATTTATTCCAGTTCCCTGGTCGTGGAAAATCCTCGCTTAAGTGCTAATATTAATCCCCGTTCACAAAAGTAATCTAATGGCCGTACGCGATTTCCTCAGTGAGATTTATCGCCGTTGCGGTGGTTTCTTTTCGCTAGCCTCCTATTATTCAAGGGTTGGCAAACAAAGAAAGGTGAAGCCAATGATTAGCGCAAAACGAATCAGAACATTGATGACCCTTGCTTTTGTCCTGGCCGTTGTTGTTGCAATGCTTGTCACTCAGCGAGTGCGGGCGCAGAAGCAAGACCCACGAAAACCCTCATCTTTCATGCCAGTCATAGAAGAGCCTTTCGACGTGGTACGCGCGCGCGATAAAGCTGCGAAGGCGGGCGTAATGGCGGCGCACCAAAGATATCTTGATGAGCGATATGATCTGCGGCGTAACGTCGATGAAAGTGTGCGAATGACGCGCGGCAAAGCTATACCTGTTGGTCCCACGGCGAAACTACGCGGTGGCACGACCTGGGAGCAACTCGGACGCATATCACCTCAGGAAATCAGGGACAAGGATTTGTTTCCCTACCTGCCCCTGCCGCACGTGAATCATCCGGTAGGAGGCATGATCTTTCCGCAAACCTCGATCAAACTGCTGCCCCGGCTCGAGCGCTTTGACATGGACTTTGATTTGCCGGATCACTTCCTGCCGGAATTTCCTCCGGCAATATTTTTGACGTCGCGGAAAGATCTCGGCGACGTCTCCCAGGGACAGTTGATTACTGTCAATAATTTCTACCAACTATTCAACGGGATTCTCAATCCAAAACAACTCGAAGGCTTGCGTTTGCTGGTCACGCAGTTTCCACAGCAGCAGTTCAATGCTACCGACGATCGCAAAACGGAAAGACCTGACGGCATGCTGGGCGTCTCTTGCTTTGACTGTCACGTCAATGGCCACACCTCCGGAGCAGCGCATCTGGTCGGTGACATTCGCCCTCAGGAGAATCGACGCCGGATTGAAACTACTTCGTTACGCGGCGTGAATATTCAACGGTTGTTTGGATCACAAAGGGCGCTTAAGACCGTTGAAGATTTCACGGAATTTGAGCAGCGGGCTGCTTACTTTGACGGGGATCCCGTGATCGCTACGAAGAAAGGCGTGAATGTTTTGGAGCGCGCCTCGCAAGTCCACTTCATGTCTGAGGTCCAGGAGCTGTTGGATTTTCCGCCCGCCCCAAAACTCAATGTCCTGGGCCGGCTTGATCGCAGCAAGGCGACTGAAAGCGAGATACGAGGCGAAGAACTCTTTTTCGGCAAAGCCAACTGTAGCGCATGCCACACCGCGCCGTTTTACACCGACAATCTAATGCACGACTTGCAAGTAGAACGATTCCACAAGCCGCACATGGAACACGGCATGATGATGACAGCCCAGGGTCCAATCAAGACCTTCCCGTTGCGTGGTATCAAGGAGTCGCCTCCGTATCTACACGACGGCCGCCTGCTTACCCTGGAAGACACTGTTGAGTTCTTCAATCTTGTGTTGCAACTCAATCTGTCTGCACAGGAGAAGAGGGACTTGGTGGCGTTCATGAGAGTGCTGTAAACCCGGAATTTCGCCGGGTGTTGTCAGTACCGTCTGCGGTAGAGGGTAGGTAAAAGTCTGCAGATCACCAACAGGTCGGAACAAACTGGAAGAGAGCGTCGGTCCAATTCTCGGCTCTGCCGACTGATCTGCGGTGGCGGCTCTGCCCCACCTACAGAGTTCTTCAGGTCTTGAGGCTTTGCCTCCATCAGGGTATCTCGGTGAGTTGTTCATCGTCTGGCGAGGAATTGAATTGTTCATCATATCGGCTCTCCGGGAATTGCGATGGAGTCGGTCAGAGAAGTCGAGATTCTATGAATTAAACCGCCTCTGATAAGGCACGCTCTACCTCTCGAGGAAGATCAAGGAAGATAAAGTACTTCGCTGGGTAGAGATAGTCTTCGCCCTCGTTATCTACCACTCGGATGTAATCTGACTTTGCCGCGCTTTCATCAGGTCGCACCTGATAGATCATACGAGGAGTGAGTACGTCCGCATCGTCGCTTTGAATGCAAACGGCGAATTTCGGCTCTGGCTTTTCACTCATAGCGCTTTTCAAGCAGTCGAAGAATACGAATGTTACGGCCAACCGCAATGGTTTGAATGCCCGAATCGTTCCTATGATTTCAAAGTTCACGGAGTTGGGAAATCCGTGGTGGGTCAGTTTGATGTCCGATAAGCTTTAGCTTGTCGTGGCGACGCGACAAACTAAAGTTTATCGGACACT
>JBHEMV010000017.1:28483-45456 GCA_046262375.1 Pyrinomonadaceae bacterium | reverse complement strand
GGCTGGGATCGGTCGGATAGCAATCGCATCAGGAAGCTCACGGAGTTTGAAGATGCGGTCGAACTCCGCTTCCGCAGCTTCGGCCGCCTCCGCAGAATGAAAATCCATGATGATTAGTTTGGCAAGATCAACTTTAGCGGCGCGAGGATTGAGCGCCAAAACACCAACATCCACTTTCATTCTGCTGATCTCCGTCTCGGTCTTATCAGTCAATAGCTCATAGTACCGCCACATCAAGTCGTCGGAGATAGACATCACTTTTCCAAAGATCTCAGAGGGAGATTCGGTGATGCCAATGTAGTTGCCGAGACTCTTGGACATCTTCTGCACACCATCTGTCCCCTCCAAAAGCGGTGTGATGACCGCCACTTGCGCGTCCTGCTCATACTCTCGTTGCAGGTTGCGCCCAAGCAGCAGATTAAACTTCTGGTCTGTGCCGCCAAGTTCGACATCTGCTTCGAGTGCGACTGAATCGTAGGCTTGCGTGAGTGGGTAGAGTAATTCGTGCAGGGCGATCGGACGCTCTTCAGCGAGGCGCTTGGCGAAGTCGTCGCGCTCCAGAATTTGTCTGACAGTGACATGTGCGGCAAGACGTATGAAACCGTCAGAACCAAGTTTCTCCATCCACTCCGAGTTAAAGCGTATCTCGGTCTTGTCGGGATCAAGCAACTTGAAAATCTGACGCTTGTAAGTTTCGGCGTTTCGGTTGATCTCTTCGCGCGTGAGTTGCGGGCGCGTCATAGTTTTCCCTGAAGGGTCACCAATCAGTCCGGTGAAGTCGCCGATTAAAAAGATCGCGGTATGACCCAGTTCTTGAAATGCGCGTAGTTTCCGGATAACTACCGTGTGACCAAGATGAATATCGGGCGCGGTGGGATCGGCGCCAAGTTTTACGCGAAGCGGTTTGCCGGTCTTCGCAGATCTCTCCAGCTTGGCGCGCAATTCTTCTTCCCGAATGATTTCGACTGCGCCTTTGCGTAAGTATTGAACTTGTTCGTCAATCGTCATCGCATCATCGTAAATCCTGAATCGTTAATCGTAAATAGAGAAGACAAAGTTCGAATCACGATTGACGAATTAAGATTCATTGACGAGAGAGTAGCGCATCTTCAAATGCTGCGCTATGCTCCTCTTCAATCTCTACGATCACGAAACCATACTGCGATGGGCCGCGCTGAAGTCCGCGCATTCGAGGGACAACATGCCTGAGGGTGAAGTAGCGAAACAAAATGGGAATCCCAGCTCACTTCGAGGTGCGAAGTTAGCGTTCATCGGCTGCGGCGTAATGGCCGAAGCTATTATTGCGGGCCTATTGAGAAAACAGCTGGTGACCCCCGAGCAGATTACAGGCAGCCATCCGCGAGCCGAACGCCGTCATGAACTCCACGAAAAATATGCAATCCGCATGTTTGAAAGCAATCGCGAAGCGGCGCTCGCGGCCTATCCGACCGAACTTTCCACTGAAGCGCCGCCCTCCGGATCACTGGTCATCCTGGCTGTTAAGCCACAGCGTCTGAGTATTGTGTTGCAAGAACTAAAGGGCGCGATTCATCCGGATCAACTAATCGTTTCAATTGTGGCCGGCGCTCGCGCCGACACCATCGCGGCCGAGCTGCTTCATCCGGCAATTGTGCGCACGATGCCCAACACGCCGGCGCAGATCGGGCAGGGAATGACAGCCTGGACGGCTACAGCGGCCGTCAGCGAGTCGCAACAGCTTGCGGTTTGCGCGATGCTGGAAGCGCTTGGCAAAGCGATCCGAGTGGAGAACGAGAGACAGATCGACATGGCTACGGCGTTGAGTGCCACCGGGCCCACCTACATTTTTATGGTGATGGAGGCGCTGGTTGATGCCGGCGTCCATATGGGATTCTCCCGCCACGTATCTCAGGAGCTAGTATTACAGACCATGTTGGGTTCGGTAATGTTCGCTCGGGAATCGCACAAGCATCCGGCGGAACTTCGCAACATGGTTACGTCGCCAGGGGGCACTTCGGCGGAAGCAATCTATCAAATGGAAAAAGGGACCCTGCGCACGGTGCTTTCAAAAGCCGTTTGGGCGGCGTTTCAACGTGCCGAAGCGTTGGGAAAGAAACACAAAGATGGGAAGTAATGCATTTCTTAATCTGCTTTAGTACTTTCTCCCACTCCATAATTTCCCTCGATGATGAGCGTGACGGCTTCAGCATAAAGCTGATGTTCCTGCTCCAGGATCCGCGCTGAAAGACTCTCTTCCGTGTCGTCGTCCAACACAGGAACCTTTCTCTGCGCGATGATTGGTCCACCATCCAACGTCTCATCAACAAAATGAACTGTGCAGCCGGTCCACTTGGTGCCCTGTTCGAGGGCCTGGCGTTGCGCGTCGAGACCGGGAAACGCCGGCAACAGACTGGGATGAATATTCAAGATACGATTGCGATAAGCTTCGATGAAATAGCGCGAGAGCATACGCATGTAGCCGGCAAGACAAACAATATCGACTCTTCGATCCCTAAGCGCAGCAACAATTTCGCGATCGTGTTCCTCACGCGGGCGGCCCTGGCGTTCTATCACGATGGTTTTTAGACCACGCTCTTTTGCGCGTTCCAAACCCGCCGCCTGCGCATGATCACTAATGACGAGTGTGACTTCCGCATTTGGAATGCGCCCCTCATCTACAGCGTCGGCCAGCGCGATCATGTTCGAGCCACGTCCTGAAATTAAGATTCCTATTCGGGTCATAGATGTAGGGGCAGGGCCTGTCCCTACTTATTTGAGTGAGACTTCACCGCCGCCTTTGCTGACACGTCCGATCTCGTAGACCGATTCGCCGCGCTGTTGCAGATGAGATTTGACTACCCCTACGTCTTGGCGCGACGTAACCATCACCATGCCAACGCCCATATTGAAGGTTCTGTACATCTCCGCTTCCGCTACATTGCCGATCTCTTGCATCAGCTTGAAAATGGGAAGTACTGGCCAAGTCCCCCTATCAATCTCTACCGCTGTACCTTCGGGGAGAATCCGAGGGGGGTTGTCTGTTAGGCCGCCGCCGGTGATGTGAACGAGCCCTTTTATCAATCCTGAGTCAAGCAATCCCTCCAGCGGTTTGAGATAGCTGACGTGTGCCTGCAACAAAGCTTCGCCAACTGTCATGCCCAACTTATCCTGGTAAGTATTCGCGTCGTAACCAGCCACTTCGAAGAAGAGTTTGCGGGCGAGGGAATAACCATTCGTATGAAGGCCGATCGAAGGTAAAGCAAGAAGAACATCACCCGGCACGATTCGTTTGCCGTCAATCACTTTCTCCCGATCGGTTACGCCAACAATGAAACCGGCAACATCATATTCGCCCGCCGAGTAAAAATCCGGCATCTCTGCAGTCTCACCACCAAGCAGGACGCAACCATTTTCGACGCAACCCTTTGCAATACCTTCAACGATGCCGGCTACAACTTCCGGTAAAAGTTTTCCAGTGGCAATGTAATCGAGAAAAAACAACGGTCGCGCGCCCTGGACCAGGATGTCGTTGACACAGTGGTTCACCAGGTCCCTGCCGATGGTGTGGTGTACACCTGTCAAAAAAGCAATCTTCAGTTTCGTGCCCACTCCATCGGCCGAGGCAACTAAGACCGGGTGCTGCAATTTAGGGAAAGCACCATCAAACATTCCTCCGAAGCTTCCGATTTCAGAAAGGGTGCGCTCGTTAAAGGTCTGCTTCGCCAGTTCTTTGATTTTTTCGGTCGACCGCGTCGCCGCGTCGATATCTACCCCGGCATCGCTGTAAGTTATGGGCTTGGTCATGAATCTAACGGTGCCTTTGCGGCTTTGCCGCTAAATGAAGAAAAGCTCTGCGGTGAGGCGAAGCCTCACCGCACTGTGCGGCGGCAAAGCCGCAATAAGCATCAAGCAAAACCGGATCCTAAAGATTCGGAAGGCAGGGAGTACTTGACCTGCCCTGTCTCCTCGGGATGTATTCTCATTCGATCGGGACCGGAAGCTCAATTTACCATTCACTATTTACTATTTACCGGCTTCTCACTATTTACCGGGCTTCGTTTTAGGTGGTGGTCCGAAATCGCCGTATGCAATGAAGCCCGAACGGGATGAATCATCCTTTTGTGCGGTGCGCCCCGCCCACAAATCACTCTTAGCTTCCTTCGCAGTTTTGAGTACGTAATCACTTTCCCTTCCTCTGGTCGTAATTGTGATCTCGCCCTGCAGGTCTGTGCGGTAAAGTTTCACATTTGCCGCCCGGAGACGGTCCAAAACAACCTGTGAAGGATGCCCATATCGGTTCCACTCCCCGCAGGAAACGATCGCCACCTCGGGCTTGACTCGATTCACCATGTCCTCAGAGGTGGCATACTTCGAGCCATGGTGCCCAACCTTAAGAATCTTTGTTTTGAGATTCAGATCCCTGGTGAACATCCGGTGCTCTGTCTGCTGTTCCGCATCGGCCGGTAGGAGCATGGAAAAATCACCGTAATCGAGCCGCATGACAATCGAATTTGCGTTCGCCGGATTGCCGCCAGTATTCGTCTGTTCCTTCGTAAAGAAAGGCTCACTTGGAGCTAGTATGGTCAGGCGAACACCAGCACCGAGGTCATATTTCATGCCTGGCATTGCCTTTTCGTAATGGGCACCTCTTTGAGTGATCGCTTCCTTGTACTCATCGTAAAACTTTGTGATTGTTGCGGATTTTGCTGCCGACTTGTCGGGCCGTATGTTCGCGGGCTTTTTGCCAGCCGTGGCAGTGGCGGGTTTCTTCTGAGCAACTAATGATTCAGGCACATCTGGCCCGAGCCCGTTATCAATAACATTCAAGACTTTAGTCGCCTTGATAACTTCGTCGGCCCCACCAATATGATCCGGATGAGGATGTGTCGCGATAAAATAATCAAGTTGCTGAACGTTGTAGCGCTTCAGCGCTTCCAGCACAACCTTTCCTTTGCCCGCGTCCCCAGCGTCGACAAGCACGCTCTTGCCGCCGGGCGAAATAATCAGAATGGAATCGCCATTGCTGGGTCCAACGTCAAGAACGTGAACCTGAAGTTCGCCCCCCGAAGCCGGCGGAGGCCTGGTTTTCCACCTGGGGTACACATACTTGTATCCAACATACCCAGCGGCCACCATGATTACGACTAACACCGCAGTCGCGCATCCGCAGCCTTTTGTCGCTCGGCTCACTAATACGATCCCGTCTCTGGAATTGAAGGTGTCGGAAGCCTGTCTTCTTTGGCTCAACTCAACTATCCGCAAGCGCCTCGTGATCCCGCTCCCACATTGTTTCCGCTTCACTTGTGATGCGTGTTGGGTAACGTTCGTTCCAGCAGGCGACGCAGGAAGACGCGGGACTAATACCAATCGCTTCGATCATACCTTCGAGGGAAAGATAGCCAAGCGAGTCGGCTCCAATAAACTTTCGTATTTCCTCTACTGACATTTGCGCCGCAATCAAATCTTCCTTGTTTGGCGTATCGATTCCGTAATAGCAGGGACTAATCGTCGGAGGGCAACTAATCCGCAAATGGATCTCTCTCGCGCCGGCTTCACGCACCATCCCGACAATCTTTTTTGAAGTTGTCCCGCGCACAATCGAATCGTCGATCAAGACCACGCGTTTGCCTTCGATTAAGTGACGAACGGGGTTAAGTTTGATGCGCACACCGAACGAACGAATGGACTGCCGCGGTTCGATGAAGGTGCGGCCGACGTAATGATTTCGCACCAGGCCAAAGCGGAAACTGATTTTACTTTGCGCTGAATAACCTATCGCCGCGACGGTGCCTGAATCAGGAACCGGCACAACAAGATCCGCTTCGGCGGAGTGCTCAATAGCCAGGCGCTTGCCCATCTTGTGACGCGATTCATTCACCGAATGTCCATAAATGAGCGAATCGGGTCGCGCAAAATAGACATGTTCAAACAGGCACATCGCTGCCTTTTGGTCGGGTAAAGGATGGTGTGAACGCAAACCGTCCTGATTAATCACCAGCATCTCGCCGGGTTCAACGTCGCGAATGTACTGGGCATCGATAAGGTCAAACGCACAAGTTTCCGATGCTACTACCCATGCGTCACCTAAACGACCCAGGGCCAAGGGACGGAAGCCTCGCGGGTCGCGAATCGCTATCAGCTCCGAAGGCGTCAGGAAGAGCATGGAGAACGCCCCTTCCGTATCTCGCAAGACTTCCGGAATCGCCTCTCGGACCGACCCAGCCTTAGAGCGCGCAACGCCGTGGAGGATAACTTCGGTGTCGGAGGTAGCGGAAAAAATTGCGCCCTCTCGCTCGAGTCTGCGCCGTTCCTCTCGAGCAAAGGGCAAGTTGCCGTTATGGCAAACGGCGATTTGGCCATGCTGGCAGGTTACAAGAAAAGGCTGGGCTTCGCGAATTGAAACTTCGCCGGCCGTAGAATAGCGAACGTGGCCGATGGCGCTGGCGCCGGTTAACCGATCCAGCGTTGATTGATCAAATGAGTCGGCGACGTGACCCATGGCGCGCTCCTGGCGCAGTTCCAATCCATTGGAAGAAACAATGCCGCAGGATTCCTGACCACGATGTTGCAACGCATAGAGACCGAGGTATGTTAGCCGGGCTGCATCCGAGTGGCCGTAGATGCCAAAGACCCCGCATTCGTCGCGAAATTTGTCTGAAACTATTTCCACAGTTCTCGCAACCTGCCCGTTACCACCACCCCAGCCGGGCTGCCCGGCTGGACCCCGCTAGCCCGCGCTTAGTAACATTCATCTAATCTGATTGCGCTCTGAGCTTACTTCGCATTCCAAAACCTTTCAACCCATAAAAAAATCTGCGTTGTGAATACACAAAACATCCAGCCTTCGGTATCATGAATTCCATCGCGATTGCAGTGGATTCCGGGCCCGGAGATTTTAGTAACATCATAGCGACCCTGGACAATGGGCACGTTCAGAAGCTGAGAGCAAATCAATGAGATCTGTTTTGTTACTTACGATCTTAGGTATGGCGTTCGCACGATCCTGCGCGACCGAGCAATGACTGGTGAGGCTCACAACGTTAGCGCCCGGAGTGCTGCTGAGCTATACGCAAAAAACTGTGCTTCGTGTCACGGGAAAGACGACCGGGCAAAAACATTCAAGGGCAAACTGAAACATGTGCGCGATCTCACCGATCCGACATGGCAGGCAATGTCGGCGATGAGCGGCTGTTCAATGCAATCATGAACGGCAAAGGCAAGATGCCGGCATATAGCATGAAGCTTTCGCAACCAGAGATCGACTCCATGGTCATTTACGTTCGCGCTTTGAAGAAATAGCGAAGCGCAGGCCAGGAAAAAGGACAGGTAAGGAATGCCTGTCCTACATTATCGAAAAGTGAAACCGATAAGCATTTCCCGTAGTCTCATAACGCTCTTTCTTCGCGCGGGGCTCGTCGCCGCACTGTTGTCGGCTGGATGGCTTATCTACTGGAAGCTTCCTCACGAGGTCACAAAAAACCCGCCAGCCTCGAGCGACGAAACTACGTTGCAGATAGTCCTGCGGCAACCCCCCAGCATCTACCCTGAGGCGCTCGACATAGCAATCGAACTTTACCCCATCGATATTGTGGCAGTGCGACATGAATATTTCACCGAACGGCGAGCGGGCAAACGCTTCGATGATTTTCTGCTAGAGCGTATGAAAGGTCGAAAGTCCATCAGAGCAAGGTTGGACAAGGAGGGCCAGACTTGGATTGTGATCAGCCCTGGCAACTGGTGGTTACACGCTATGCTGTCAGGCGAGGAAGATCTTGAGTGGCGTCTGCCAGTTAATGTTGCCGGAGGTAAACAGACAGTTGAGCTTACTTCTCAGAACGTTTACACGCGAACAAAAAGTTTCTGATGTAGAACCAGGCATTCCTGCCTGTCATTTGTTCCCAAATTTCTATGACCGGTAGGAATGCCTGGCCTGGTTTTTATGAAGGCCTTAAGAGTCGAGAAAAAGAAACTCGCAGTCCGTGAAGTGGAAAGGCCTGAGCCCGCACAAGAGGCCCTCGTACGTGTCCTGCTCTCCGGCATCTGCAACACGGATCTCGAAATTTCGCGCGGCTACGCCGGATTCAAGGGAACGATCGGCCACGAGTTTGTAGGATTGGTCGAGGAAGGACCTGACTCGCTGGTGGGCCGGCGGGTTGTCGGAGAGATTAATGCCGGCTGCGGAGAGTGTGAGCTCTGTCGCGCGGGTGATTCCCGTCACTGCCCGACTCGTACAGTCTTAGGAATTGTAGGACGAGATGGAGCCCATGCCGAGTTTTTGCGGCTGCCTTTGACGAATCTTCTCGCGGTCCCTGACAAGATTGTTGACGAACATGCGGTTTTCACCGAACCGCTAGCCGCAGCGTGCGGCATCATGGAACGTGTTGCCATCCAAAACACCGATCGTGTGGCAGTCATCGGCGATGGAAAGCTGGGTCTGCTCTGTGCGCAGGTAATTGCCTTGAGCGGGGCTACTGTCTTGTTAATTGGTAAACACATTGAAAAATTACGCATCGCGGAACGTCGCGGCATCGAAACGGCTTCGTTGAAAGCAGGCGCCAAGCGAAAAGGCGAATTCGATGTAGTAGTGGAAGCGTCAGGCTCGCCTTCGGGCTTCACCGGAGCCCTCGAGCTATTGCGCCCTCGCGGTGTGCTCGTGCTGAAGTCAACATTTCAAGGCCCCGCGAAGATTGGGGAGCTCGATCAAGCGCGGATTGTTGTTGATGAGATTGCTATTCTGGGATCGCGTTGCGGTCGATTTCAACCGGCACTTGATCTCTTGAAGAAAGGCGCCGTCGATATTGATAGCCTGATCAGCGAAGAATATCCGCTAGCCAAAGGTGTCCACGCGATGGAGCGCGCCGGGAAAACTGGCGTCTTGAAGGTCTTCCTCAGACCGTGAATCGAAAGGACAGGAGGCAGGCGGCAGGAGCAGACGGCAGGAGCAGACGGCAGGAGCCAGGAGGCAAGAAGCAGGCAGCAGGGCTGAGCAAGATTCAAAGCAATTTTCCATTTTCCATTTTCCATTTCTCATTTACTCTCATGCGGAGGCCGTGCTCGTTAAAATCGAGCGCACGGGACACATTCCAGTCTATTAATGCTTTTAAATGGGTAAATGACAAATGAAAAATGGAAAATGGAAAATTGCTTTCAGTCTCGCCCGACTCCGGCTTCCTGCCGCCTGCTCCTGCTGACTACCGCCATCTTTTGCCCCTTGGTCTCCTATTCGTTATACTTTGAACCTTCCCATTTGTGCTCCGATAGTCACTTTACTTAGTGGCGTTCCGGGGAGCGCGACTTGCAGTTTTTTTCGAAGGTGGTGCTTATGTTCGAGCTTGCCAAAGATCAAACCCCTATTAACGAGCGGGCGATTCTGCGAAAACTTCGCGTATGGATCATTGCACTCGCCACCGCCTGTCTGTTGGCGGGCATTGGAGTTGGCGCGATGCTTTCGGGACGGCCGACTGTTGCACAAAATGAGGTGCAGATCGCTCGCGCACCGGAGGCGCTCTCCGCATCGTTCGCCGAGATTGCCCGGCGAGTAGAAGCTGCGGTAGTTAACATTGAGACGATCGCGCCGTCGCCCGAGGTAGTAGATAAAGATAATGATGATAAAGACGATCAATCGTCTAACAATCCGTTGCTTGACATGTTTCGTCGTCAGGCTCGACGCCCTGCGCGTGGCGTGGGCAGCGGTTTCATCGTCAATCCCAAAGGCTACATTCTTACTAATGAACACGTCGTTGAGGGTTCATCGCGGATAATCGTTGGCTTACAGTCTGGGGAAAAGTATCGCGGCAGAGTAATCGGGATCGACGAGGAAACAGACGTAGCGGTTATCAAGATCGATGCTCCGCAGGATTTGCCCACGGTCACATTAGGCGACTCGAATGCAGCCCAGGTGGGTGATTGGGTGTTGGCGATTGGCTCGCCTTTTGGCCTCGATCAAACCGTTACTGCCGGCATCATCTCGAAGAAGGAGCGAGAGACCCCTTACTTCAGAAACTTTCAACGCTTCTTGCAAACCGACGCCGCGATCAATCGCGGAAATAGCGGCGGACCTCTGGTGAACATGCGTGGTGAAGTGATCGGGATCAACTCCCAGATTGCCACCTCTACTGGCGACTACAACGGTATTGGGTTCGCCTTGCCCGCTGTTGAAGCGAATTTCGTCTATCGTCAGATCGTTTCCCACGGCAAAGTTCGTCGAGGTTACCTTGGCGTGACGCTTGAGTCAGTGAAAGACGAGTTTGCAAGAGTTTATGGTCTGTCCGAAGCAAAGGGCGCCATCATCATGGACGTCCAGCAAAGCCGAGATGGCCAACTTACACCTGCCGCGAAAGCCGGCTTGCAGAAAATTGACATTATTACGGAATTTAATGGTCAGCCCGTGGCAAGCGCGCAGGATTTGATTCAGAAAGTTGCGGGAAGCCCCGTCGGACAGCCAGCCGCGTTCACCTATCTGCGAGATCGCGACGGCAAACTGGAGAAGCATGTCGCCAACGTGGTGCTTGGTGAACGGCCTCCGCCGCAGGTACTGAAGCGGCTTGAGGATGCGGCTCCTCGAAAGAGTAAGGAACCCGATCCCAAGGGAAATGGACTGCACCTGGGAATCACTCTTGCCGAACTTACGCAGCAACTCATTAGCGACAAACATCTGGTGGGCGTTCGCGGCCTGTACGTGAAGGAAGTTGATCCTAACGGGCTTGCCGCAGAGGTAAGAGTTTCAGGCGGCCAACAGGCGCTCATTGAAGGCGATGTCGTCACATTGATAAACCGTGTTCCAGTGGTGACGCTTGCTGACTTCCAGCGCGTTTTAAACGGTCTGAAACCTGGGGACCCCATTGTGCTTCAAGTGGCGCGTTACGTGAAAGATCTCGACCAGGTGACGACAAGAATAGTGCAGTTCACTTACCAATAAGGCGTTTCGGATTTCAAGTTTCAGGTTCCAGGTTTTCCCTGACCTGAAACTTGGAATCTGGAACTTGTACCGGATCATGGCTCAAGCAAAAAAAACGCTCACAAGAAACAACTCAAAACAACATTCCCAGCGCACAGCGCGCGCTTCCGTAAAAACCTACAGCAACTATATCGGTGGCAAATGGGTTCAAAGTGAATCCGGCGAGGTTTTTGAGAACATCAACCCAGCCGACACCCAGGACGTTATTGGTCGCTTTCCGCTCTCGACGAGTGACGATGTGAATGCGGCCGTTAATGCCGCGCAACAGGCTTTCGACGGATGGCGCAATACTCCGGCCCCCAGACGGGCAGAGATTCTCTTTCGGCTGGGTGAGATTCTAATCCGTAATAAACAACGACTCTCCGCCGACATGACTCGGGAGATGGGCAAGGTCTTGAAGGAGACCGGCGGCGACGTTCAAGAAGCTATCGACTGCACCTACTATACTGCGGGTGAAGGACGAAGGTTGCACGGATTTACGACGCCGGCAGAAATGCCGGATAAGTTTGCGATGTGCGTCCGGCAGCCAGTTGGCCTATGCGGGCTCATCACCCCGTGGAACTTTCCCATGGCGATTCCCTCCTGGAAACTAATTCCAGCGCTCGTCTGCGGTAACACTGTAGTTCTGAAACCCGCCGAAGATACCCCCTTGTCAACCTACAATCTGGTCCAGGCGTGTGAAGAAGCTGGAATCCCACCCGGTGTTGTGAATCTTGTAACCGGATACGGTGAAAATGCCGGTGCCGCGATTACTAATCATCCTGCGCTGCGTCTCATCTCGTTTACGGGTTCGACGGAAACTGGACGCATTGTCGCCTCTGCATGCGCAGAGCGAAACGCTATTTGCTCACTCGAGATGGGCGGGAAAAATGTGATCATCGTTATGAATGATGCTGACATTGACCTGGCAATCGAAGGCGCGGTTTGGGGTGCGTTTGGGACCTCAGGACAGCGCTGCACTGCCTCGTCGCGGCTGGTAGTCCATAGAAAAGTCTACAAACAGTTTTCGAAGAAACTGGTAGAGCGAGCTAAGGCATTGCGGGTGGGTAACGGCGCTAATGCGAAAACCGAGATGGGTCCAGTCATCAATGCCGACGCCGTCAAGAAGATCATGAAATACATTGAGATTGGCAAGCAGGATGGTGCAACTCTGGCGTGCGGAGGAAAGCGTTTGAACAAGGGTGAGTACGCTAATGGTTATTTTATCGAACCCACTGTTTTCACTGAAGTGGCACCTGACATGCGCATCGCCCAGGAAGAAATCTTTGGACCGGTCACTGCGGTGATTCCCACCAAATCGCTGGACGAAGCAGTTGAAATCGCCAATGGGGTTCGTTACGGACTTTCTGCGGCAATCTACACCAGCGATGTTAATCGCGCGTTTCGCGCCATGAACGATATGTATACCGGAATCTTTTATGTAAATGCCTCGACCATCGGTGCGGAAGTGCATCTGCCATTCGGCGGCACCAAGGCTACCGGTAATGGTCATCGGGAGGCCGGTACCCAGGTGCTCGATATCTTTTCTGAGTGGAAATCGATCTACGTCGATTACAGCGGAAAGCTTCAACGCGCACAGATCGACACTATCCAGAACCCAGGCTAATACGGATGCCAAATCCGGCCCTGATGACATCTACTAAAACATCTGACATGTGTGACTTAAGCAGCTGGAGGATTTGACCGTGATTGTCGGCCTGCCCAAAGAGATAAAAGACAATGAATACAGGGTCGGTTTAACGCCTGCCGGAGTTCGCGCGCTCACTGACGCTAACCATAAGGTCGTCGTTGAGAAAAGCGCTGGCGAAGGTTCCGGGTTTGAAGATTCACTTTATCAAAAAGCGGGCGCACAGATTATCAATTCCGCTGACGACGTTTGGGCCAGGGGTGAGATGATCGTGAAGGTCAAGGAACCGATTGAGCCGGAATATCCCAGAATGCGCGAAGGCCAATTGCTGTTCACATATCTTCATCTCGCTCCAGACAAAAAACTTACCGATCAGCTTCTTAAGCGCAAGGTAACCGGAATTGCCTATGAAACGATCACCGATCGACGCGGCGGACTGCCGCTGCTAACGCCCATGTCAGAAGTTGCTGGACGCATGGCCATCCAGGTTGGCGCCCACTACCTTGAGAAGATGGCCGGCGGCCGCGGCATTTTGTTGGGTGGCGTACCGGGCGTGCCCGCTGCCAGAGTTGTAATCCTCGGTGGCGGAGTTGTAGGAACAAACGCCGCGAAGATCGCCGTCGGGATGGGTGCCCACGTTACGATTATCGATAACAATCTCGATCGCCTCCGGGAGCTCGACGATATTTTTCTTTCCAAGATTTCAACTTTGGCTTCGAGCGCTTACATGATTCACGATGCAATCTGCGAAGCCGATTTGATCGTCGGTGCGGTATTAGTTCCCGGCGCCTCTGCCCCCAGGCTGGTAACGCGCAACATGCTCAAAGACGTTCCAAACGGAGCTGTGATAGTGGATGTGGCGGTTGATCAGGGAGGCTGTATTGAGACGACGCATCCGACTACTCACTCAAATCCTACCTATTATGTCGAAGGCGTTTTGCATTATTGCGTGGCAAACATGCCGGGTGCGGTACCACGTACATCTACATTTGCTTTAACTAATGCGACGCTCCCCTATACCCTGAAGCTCGCCAACAAAGGATTTTATGAGGCTATCCGAAGCAATGCCGGATTGAAGGCCGGCGTCAACACTTACGCTGGTCACTGCACCTACGAAGGTGTGGCTGACTCGCAGAACCTGCAGTACACATCCATCGACGAGTTGATCGAAACCACTAGCGCAATAACTGCTTGATCGATCCTATTGAACCTAAAGAAGAACGGCGGCCCTCAAATTTGGTGGCCGCCGCATTTTTGTGTAGTCAGGAAACTCGAACTGACCTAACAGTTTTTAGTCTTAGGGGGACTCCCTTTTGCGCGCCAAAACTTTTTCGATACATTCAATAAGGCTTTCACCAGACACAGGTTTGGCCAGAAAAGCATCAACGTGTTCCGCGTCACGATTTGTTTCTTTACGTTCCAGAGCGCTTAGCAAGATAACCGGAACATGAAAAAGCGTTTGGCTGTTTCGTAGAAAGCGACAAAACTCGTGCCCGCTAAGATTGGGCATCATTGCGTCGGTTACCACAACATCTATCGGAGTTGAGAGAGCGATCTTCATCGCTTCCAAACCATCAGACGCCGGGATCACTTTGTAGCCCGCGCGCTTCAGAACGACCTCCAGAAAGCGGCGGAGCGCACGATCATCCTCCGCCAACAATACACATATCGGCCTCCCGCTTTCGGCTTGCGAGAGGACATTGTTTGCGTCAGATAACGAAATTTTTTCCTGGGACATCATTCGGACTTGGGAAGTTTTCTTTCGGCGGAAAGGTTTTCCGAGGAGTCTCACTTGGCGGGAGCAGCCAAGCCACATTCAGAATAAGACCGGTACAGGAACAATGTCAATTAGTATCCCGGAACGTGCTGAAAGCTTAGGGATTTGAAGTGCTTGCACCATTTCCGTTATCGAGGAATTGGCGTTGCCAAAGTTCAAGGTTTAGTAACTGAAAAACTTGAAGGCTATAGTCTTCGCGGCCGGTAAGGTTCGAGTCGATGATTCGCCTTACTTCTGCTGGCCTAAACAGTGCGCGCCTCTTTACTACTTCGTCAGCCAGTAGATCTTCGACTAACGGTCGCAACCCACCGCGCAACCACGAGCGAATGGGTGCGCCAAAGCCCGCCTTTTTTCGCCATACCACATCGCGCGGCAAAAGCTTCTCGAGGGAGCGCTTAAGAATGTATTTCCTTTTGAAGCCAAGTATTTTGAGATCGGGTGGCATGCGCGCGGCAAATTCAATCATCTGGCGATTAAGGAAGGGAACGCGCACTTCGAGATTCGCGGCCATAGAAGTCTTGTCGGTAGTTATTAAATTCAAACACGGCAGGAACGTTTTTAGATCGACATAAAGGAGCCGGTTTAATGGCGCCGCGTTCCGCACGCGAGCGAAGAAGCGCCGATGGGCAGCGTAAGCATCAAACCCTCGTGTGGCTTCGCGTGTGTCATCGGAATAAAGTTGTTGCTTGGCTTGATTTGTGAAGTAAGTGCCGAAACCCAGGTATCGCTCTTCGAAGTCGAGACCTGCGCTACGCGCAAACTTTTTGGCATTCCGCAGCGGCGCAGTCAATTTTCCCGGGAGCCCTCCGGGCAGTGTGCGTTCCAGCATCTGCATTAAGGGGCGGCGCAACATCGCCGGCACCGGATCAAGAGCACCGGCAATTTTCATGGCAAGCTGTCGCGGGTATCCTGCGAAGACTTCATCGCCCCCCATTCCCGATAACATCACTCGAAGTGTTTCCCGTGCCGCCCGTGCAACCAGATAACTCGGAACGGCCATGTCGATTGCAGGTTCATCCATGTGATAGACGAGCTTTGGCAGCAGATCGGCTACCGAAGGTTTCAGCATGATTTCGTGATAGTCGGTCTCGAGATGTTGATTTACACGGCGGGCCCACTCTATATCGTCGGGAATGATGTCATAACGCAAGTCCTCGGAGTCAATACCGACTGTATAGGTACTGATGCGCCGCCCATTGCTATGGTTTTTCATCAGGGCAACTATGCCCGACGAATCAATGCCGCCGGAGAGAAAAGAGCCCAGCGGCACATCGGCAATCATTTCCATTTTGACGACGTTGTCGAGATTTTCGAGCACGCGCTCCCGCCACCACGCTTCGCTACGACCTTCTTCAATCTCGTCAAACGATACGTCCCACCATTCCTCGATCTTAATGTCGTCGTGATGAAGGGTTAGAAAGTGGGCCGGGGGGAGCGTCTTGATTCCTTTGAATAACGTATTGGGATCAGGAGCCCAGAGGAATGTTAAAAATTGATGCAAAGCTTCCGGGTCAACAGCGCGTTCAACTAAGCCTGTTGCCAATATCGCTTTAATTTCCGACGCAAAGATGAATGAACCGGGTTCGCCGTTCTTTGGTGGCAACCGTGCGTAGTAAAGCGGTTTGATGCCAACGTGATCGCGCGCGAGGGTTAGCGTGCGTTCCTGATTGTCCCAGACAGCAAAGTGGAACATCCCGTTAAGCCGCGCCAGACATTGTTCGCCCCACTCAGCAAATGCTGTGAGGAGCACTTCTGTGTCTGTCTGCGTCTTGAAAACATGTCCTTTGCTCTTCAGGTCTTCACGCAACTCTCGATAGTTGTAAATTTCACCCCCGAAAGTGATGACATAACGACCATCAGCGGAGAGCATTGGTTGGTGACCAGCTCTGCTTGTATCGATGATTGCCAGACGCCGGTGTCCCAGGCAGACCCGTCGCCCTCGATCATCTATGACTTCTGAGGTCCATACTCCCTCATCGTCGCGGCCGCGATGCTCGATGCTTTGCAGCATCGCGTGAGTATGTCTTTCGGGGTCGGCCCTAACAATTCCGGTGATGCCGCACATGTATATTAATAACGGAGAACGGGAGGAAATTAGTTAGCTTATTTCCGCGCGAAGATTAGAAGATTCCAACCCCAACGGCTTTCGATCTTCCGCATTAGTTTGTGTGGAATCAGATTCCTGAGAACGGGGAAGTGTCTCTCGTTGATAAACCATGTCTCGTAACGGATTTCCTTGAAGTCTGCGAAGAGCTGGTTGCAGTCATTCTTTGTCCAAACGGAGCTATAAGCGTTGTCTGGGCCATCGGTTGCTTTATGGATGAAATTTTTCATCTTAAGATAAGACAAACCCTGCGCGCGCAAATTTCTTCTGTGCTTGTTCAAGCGCTCAATTGGTTCACCAGTCATAACGCTCACCATTCTGTCTACAAATGGGAAGAAAAGGGCGAATATTCCGAGCCGGCGTATGAATCTAATGGACAGCTGGTAATTAACCGAGTTCTTGTAATAAAGCATGATGACCGCCTTACCGCCAGGTTTTAAAACCCGGTGGATGTGGCCCACGATCTGCTCAATGCGCGGCGATGTCAGTAGCACACCGTTGGAATAGACAATGTCAAAAGATTCATCGG
>JBHEMV010000017.1:0-28384 GCA_046262375.1 Pyrinomonadaceae bacterium | reverse complement strand
AACACTCCGCAAGCTGGTTGGCACTCCCGGGCTGAATGAGAAAACCATTCTCACCTTCATGTACGATCTCGGCAAGGGCACCGACTCGCGACGCGACGACCGGTAGGCCACTGGCGTATGCTTCCAGTAATGCGAGGGGAGAGATTTCAAGTTTTGAAGGCAATACGAAAACAGTAGCTTGCCCTAGTAGGTCGGCCTTTGCCGGCCCGGTCTTGAGCCCATGAAAGACCAATGCCTCCGTGACGCCGTTCTTCGCGGCGAACTCGCGGACAGAGAGTTCATCTTGTTCGGTTTCCGCAACGCCAAGGATGTCCGCGCCCACCTGCCGACCCTCCCTTCGCAGAAGCGCAATCGACTCGATGAATTCGTAAATGCCTTTATCGTCGCTTAAACGGCCTATAAAAATAGCCCTCGGCCCTGGCATGATCAGACCCGACGAGGGGCGAAACTCGCTTGGTTCGATGAAGTTTGGCACCACCTCTGTGTTCTCCGCGCCGAAAACTGCCACGAGCGATTCCTTCAAGCCATGGGACAGAAAAATGATTCGGTCAAATGACTTGGAGCTGGCGCGCAGGAGACGTCGTATGAGGCGAGACGAAGACAAAAAGAGAGACCCGCTTCGCCGACCATGAAAGTGGCAAACGACCTTCGCACCGTAAAGCTTCGCGGTGCACATCAAAACGACATTCCGCAAATAGCTCCAGTCGTAGCTCGAAGCCACATAAACTACGTCAGGTTTGAAGACCATCAAACGGGTGATTAATCGAGCAAGTGAATGAACTGCGAAAGTGAAACTCGCAGTGTTGATTGTGAAGGTCTTTTCTCGTTCATTGCGGCCCTTACTTAGATTGATCGATTCAATCTCGAACTCGGTTCGCAGTTCTGAATCAAGGAGGCTCTGGGATATCTCCGCCACTCCGCCGACACCAGGGTGCAGAGGCGCAAGAAACAAAACCCGCCGTCGTTCATGCTTAAGATTCATTCTCATTCTCGCGCCCACGCCCATCTGACGCGGACGAGCGAAACACCAGGTCAGTTTGGGATAATACCAATTATTAATGAGAACTCTTATAATTCACCGCTCGTACCGGCGCGGGCTCAAGCAGCCAGACATAGACAGCCGCATCAGCAATTTATTAAGACGGTTTCCTTTTTAATCTTTTCTTTTTCTCCGTTGCTGCGGTCGTTTCTGCGACATCCATTGCAGATACATTGATGTTCGGTTTTGCGTTTCGCAGCAAACGATCTTCCGTCTGAATGACCCTGACTATCACTCTTGCGTGCCTGGCCGGCAGCAACGTAATCATTACGTTGTTGATTCAGTGGTCCATCGTTACCCGCTTAGGTATTGGCAGCCAAACCGATGCCCTATTTGCGGGCCTCGCAGTGCCGCAGCTGTTTGTCAGTATCGCCGCTAGTTCTTTGACTTTAGTGCTGGTGCCGCTTTTAGCAACCAAAGACGACCGCACTTTCGAGCAGAACGTCTGGACATTTTTTGTCTACATAAGCGGCGTTTCCGCCCTGGTTGCGTTCGCCTTTTTTTCAACAGCGGGACTCTGGGTGAGGTGGCTGGTACCGGGCTTTACACCTGAGGGCCACGCGTTAACTGTGAGTGTTGCGAGGATTCAGCTGGTGACGATGGCGCTGGCCATTGCTGCTTCCGTACCAATTTCGGCATGGCAGGCGAGGCGAAAGTTTGTGCGCGCGGAGGTCTCATCGCTGATCTCCACACTTGGCGCGCTCCTGCTGCTCTGGTGGCTCTTGCCGCGTTACGGCGTTCTCGCTGCCGCGTGGGCGTTGGGGTTGCGGGCCGGCTTGCAACTTCTGTGGCTGTTGCCCGGCATAATGCGGCCGCACTGGCCTCAATGGAAATCTCCTGCCCTTCGCGAAGCCTGGCGGCACATGCGACGCCTGTTGTTTAGCACCGCTTACTATCAAACCGATACGCTCGTAGATCGCTTCCTCACCTCGACCTCGTCAGCCGGTGCTCTATCTTCGCTATATCTCGCGCAGCAATTTTATGGGGCCGCCAATCTTGTCGCTGATCGAGCGATTGCGGCCCCGATGTCTCCGTCTCTGGCACTCGCTGCTAAAAATGGGGACTGGCTGACTTTCAAAACGGTCTACCGAAAACGTTTGCTCGCAATGGGGGCTTTAAGCTGCGCCGCGTATCTGGGCCTTATTTTTTTTGGCGACGCGATTCTTCGTCTGCTAATAGGCCACGGAGCGGTTACAGCAGACAACGTGCGACTGTTGTGGTTGCTCATGATCGCGCTCGGAGGCTTTTACCTTGCCGGCGGGATGGGCCAAATTACTTCCAGGACATTCTATGCAATGGAAGATACGCGCACCCCCACGCGGCTCTCCGTACTTCTGTATAGTGTGTACATCCCGGCGAAGATCGCGATCTTTTTCGCTTACGGCTTAATGGGCCTGGCCGTGATTATGAGTGTGTACGTAGCTGTAGCCCTGGTGTTGCAACTCTTACTTCTGGAGAAGTTCATTCTGCCGCGGCGCGGATCGAGATGAACCTCGAAGGTGTCGAATTGGAAAACCGTCCCTGTCCGATGGGCTGTCCTAAGGATGACGAGTTCGTACTGGAGGGTCGGGATCGGCTCCTCGGCTTGCCCGGCGAGTTTCAAGTGGTCAGGTGCCGGGTGTGTGGCTTGATGCGCACGGATCCTCGCCCAACACCTGAGACGATGGCGTTTTACTACCCAGAGGACTATTGCCCTTATCACAACACGCGTGTTGGCACGGAGCCTGAAGGATCAGTACTGCGCCAACGAATTAATCGCTGGGCAAAACACCTCATTAAACTTCACATCGTCAGCCTGCCGGTGCTGCCGCCCGGAAGGATGTTGGAGATCGGCTGCGCGTCTGGTGCCTTTCTGCACCGTATGGCGAACCAGGGCTGGGACGTGGAAGGGATTGAGTTCTCAGAACGAGCAGCGGAGGCGGCGCGCTCTTTGGGTTACCGCGTACACGCCGGCACGTTGGAATCGGCGCCGGCACGCGACCAATCTTGCGATCTGATTGTTGGC
Source organism: Pyrinomonadaceae bacterium (assembly GCA_046262375.1). GTDB lineage: Bacteria > Acidobacteriota > Blastocatellia > Pyrinomonadales > Pyrinomonadaceae > PSRF01. The sequence goes on along the minus strand of JBHEMV010000017.1, from coordinate 25,340 downwards.
TGGATGGTGCTCGAGCACTTACATGAACCGATCCCAGCTCTTCGAAAACTTCACTCCTGGGCGCGACCCGGTGCATGGCTGGCTATTTCTGTTCCCAACGCCGATGCCTGGGAATTCGGCGTCTTTAAGGACGCATGGTTCGCACTACACTTGCCGAATCACTTGTACCATTTGACTCCCGAAACTCTGGCGAATTTGTTAGAACGCGGTGGATGGCGTATCGAAAAACTTTTCCACCAAAGAGACATAGGAAATCTGGTCACCAGCCTGGGCTATTTTCTACAAGATCGAAAGCGATTGCCGCGACTAGCCCAGAGACTGATCAATTTCCCAAATCAGAAGAAGGGGCTTTTATATTTATCTTTACTTCCGCTCGCCTATTTCTTGAGCGCCATCGGACAGACCGGCCGCATGACCGTTTGGGCATTGAGACAAGATGATTAAGGTCACGGCTCTCACGCTGGGAAAGAATGATCCGTCGAGCCGGTTTCGGGTGCGCCAATTCATCGAGCCGCTCAATCATCTGGGTATTCGCGTAACAGAGCACTACCTGCCGCTCGCTCCCTATAAGCTCGCCCGCATCGTGCCAACCGGAATCATCGCGCGCCTGCCGGGCGTCGTTGCGTCGCGAGCGACCGACATTACCTGGTTTCGCCGAGAACTCATTACGGGCAAAGCTACTCTAGAGCGATTTGTCGGCGGAAAACGACTCTTTGACGTTGACGACGCAATCTGGCTTACCGGCGCGCCTTCTTTCTCGGAAAGAATCGTCAGCCATTGCGATGGTGTGATCGCGGGCAACAGCTTTCTCGCACAACATTATGAGAAGATTGGGGCACGCGTTTGGATCGTGCCAACCTCGATTGACACCAACGTATGGCTCCCTCAGACGATCAAGCGAGAGAGTAAAGAATGGACCATAGGGTGGATCGGCACATGGTCCAATGCCAAGTACCTTTATTCGGTGGAGGAACCATTAGCCGATTTCCTTGCTGAGCATTCAGATGTGCGACTTCTAATTGTCTGTGACCGAAAACCTGCATTTACCAGGATTCCAACTAATCGCTGGCATTTTCAACGCTGGTCGCCTGATCGGGAAACCCGACTAGTACAGGAGATGGATGTTGGCTTAATGCCGCTTGACGACACGGAATGGACGCGCGGCAAGTGTGGCTTCAAGATGCTCTCTTACATGGCAGTCGGCCTTCCAGTTGTTGTTAGTCCCGTCGGCGCAAATGAAGAGGTACTTTCTCATGGCGAGGTCGGGTTCGCAGTTCGCACTGCCAGTGATTGGTACGAGGCCCTGCAACGGCTTTATCAAGATCGCGAGATGGCCACCAGAATGGGAAAAGCGGGAAGAACTGTGGTGGAAGACCATTATTCCGTCGAACGAAATGCGAAACTGCTCGCCAACATTTTCCAGCAAGTAGCTAAACTCTGAATGCGTCGAGAATTCGGTCGGCAGTGTGTCCGTCCCAAAGGGGCGGCACGCTATGCTGCGGGGTTTTGAGTCGGTCGAGCGCCTCGAAAGCGGTGGTCGTAATCGTTCCCGGATCAGTTCCGACCACTTTATTCGTTCCCATCTTGACTGTAACGGGTCGCTCGGTCGTCTCACGCAAAGTCACACACGGGATTCCCAGTACCGTAGTTTCCTCTTGAATACCCCCGGAGTCGGTAAGTACCAGCCGAGCCTTGCTGTAGAGAGCGAGGAAGTCGATATAACCGAGTGGATCAATTACGCGGAGGCCGTTAGCTTTCTTAATTCGGTCAGAAAAACCCAACTGCTCAATCGATTTTCGCGTGCGAGGATGTACCGGAAAGATGATAGGTAGGCGTTTGCTGATTTCTTCAAGCGCTTCAAGAATCCGCGAGAAGGTATCGACGTCATCCACATTCGATGGCCGATGAAGCGTGAGCACCGCGTATTCCCCTTCATCTAGTCCCAGAGCCTGGCTCACTGTTGATTCCTTTGCACGCGGAAGATGCTTGAAGAGCGAATCGATCATGATGTTGCCGACAAATCGTATTCGCTCCTGTGCTATTCCCTCCGCAAGTAAATTTTCGTTAGCGTCTTCTGAAGGTGTGAAGAGGAGATCGGCAATCTGATCCGTTAGCAGCCGATTGATTTCTTCCGGCATCCTGCGATCGTGACTGCGCAGTCCCGCCTCGACGTGTGCGACCTTCACGCCCAGCTTTACGCAAACAAGCGCACAGGCAAGAGTAGAGTTTACATCGCCCACCACGACCACCCAGTCGGGCTTTTCTTTAACGACAACTGGTTCGAACCTTTCCATGACAGCGGCTGTTTGCGCTGCATGTGAGGAGGAACCGACGCCAAGATAAACATCGGCTTTGGGCAGATCCAGATCCTGGAAGAATACGTCAGACATAGCCGAGTCGTAATGCTGACCCGTATGAACGACAAGCGGCGTAAACTCGCGTTCGCGCCGCTTCATTGCTTCCACAATAGGCGCGACCTTCATGAAGTTAGGCCGGGCGCCGACAACGTTGATTACTTTCAGCATCAAAAAAGTCCAATGTCCAACGTCCAACGTCCGCTGCTGTTCAATTAGTTTAGAGTTCAAGCTTTAGCTTGTGAGGTCACGAAACAAGCAACCTAAAGGTTGAACTCTAAACTGCTGACCGACATTGGACCTTGGACGTTGGACATTGGACTTACAGGCGGATTATCCGCGCGCTGCTCTCGCGCCTGACGTCGCCATCGAGCGCATTCCGGGTATCCACTATTAGCGAACTAAGCTGACAAACCCGATGGTAGTCAGTCGCGCTATGGTTCGTAACAATCACCACGCAGTCCGTGGCTCGCAGCTCTTCATCCGTTAAGGGTACGGAGGCGAGCGGCGCTCCTCCTCCCTCCGTATGCGCGTCGTCAAAATGAACTTCTTTCACGAACGGGTCGTGGTAACGCACGTCAGCGCCTTTAGCGCGTAAACGATCGATAATCGATAACGCCGGGCTTTCGCGCACATCGTCAATATCTTTCTTGTAAGCTACACCAAGGAGAAGGACACGCGATCCCTTCATTGCCTTCCTCTCATCGTTTAGACCGTCCGCAACCAATTGCACAACGTGGTCAGGCATGCGGGAATTGACTTCTTCAGCCAACCCGATGAAGCGGGAATCAAATCCGTGCTGACGAGCCTTCCAGGACAGATAATGCGGATCAAGGGGAATGCAATGGCCTCCGATTCCCGGGCCCGGATAGAAAGGCATAAAACCAAACGGTTTTGTTGCTGCCGCGCGAATCACTTCCCAGGTATCGATGTTGAGCGCATAACAAAGCCTGGCCATCTCATTTGCCATGCCGATGTTTACAGCGCGAAAAGTGTTTTCCAGGAGCTTAGCAGTTTCGGCAACGCGAGCTGAGCTAACCGCATGCACATCCTTAACTACCTGCGAATAGAGATAAGCGGCAGCTTCAGTTGAGTCTGGCGTTACGCCGCCGACGACCTTCGGAATGTTGTGCGTTTGAAATTCAGGATTACCCGGGTCAACTCTCTCAGGTGAAAAAGCGAGCAGGAAATCTTCGTCAAGTTTGAAGCCGGTCTCCTCAAGCATGGGCAGCAACACTTCGTTCGTGGTGCCCGGATATGTAGTTGACTCAAGAATAACTAGCTGTCCTCGATGCAAGCGCGCCTTGATCTCTTCTGCAGCAGCAAGGATATAGGAGACATCGGGCTCTTTTGTTTTTCGCAGCGGCGTAGGAACACAAATGATAACCGCATCGCATTCCTTCAAATGATCGAAGTCCGTAGTTGCGCGGAGAAGCTTGTTCTCTACAAGTTCTTTCACTACTGCCGAACCTATATCACTGATATAGGAAATGCCTGAATTGATCTGGTCCGCTTTATTAGCATCCACTTCAAAGCCAGTCGCTCGAAAACCGCCGCGCGCAAACTCAGCCAGCAATGGCAAACCAACGTAACCCAACCCCACAACTCCAATGTGCGCGTGTTTCGCTTTTATCAGGGCAATTATCTGTTCCTTGACCATTTAATCAGGTTTTCCTTTTGAATTGCCGCGCTGAAGCGGGTTGTTGTCCCAGTTTCGGTTGGCGGTCCCGGCAAGATTCTCGAGCTATGGCAAGGTGTGCGCAGGTCAGCTCAACAGATCAAAGACTTATCAAGATTCAATCCACGCAAGACTATTGGAGCGTTGCGCGGAGTGTCAAGCGAGCTTTTCCTTGACACTCACCCGTTAATGCGACTATACCCTCACGAAATTATGAGCGAGGGTGCCAACAACTCTTCTCCGAAACTCGTTCGCGGCCTGGGCCTCCTTGATGCCAGCATGATCGTGGTCGGGTCGATGATCGGCTCGGGAATTTTCATAACCTCGGCTGAGTCGTCACGGCTTGTCGGCTCACCAGGTTGGTTACTGGTTGCCTGGGCGCTCGCAGGCGTACTCACCATTACTGGAGCGCTGTGTTGTGCCGAGCTGGCAGCAATGTGGCCGCGCGCCGGCGGGCAGTATGTCTTTCTGCGGGAGGCGTATGGTCCATCCATTGGTTTCCTTTTCGGATGGTCGCTGTTCCTCATCATCCAAACTGGAACGATCGCCGCCGTCGCGGTGGCCTTCGCAAACTTCACTGGCGTGTTGACCGGCAGTGTGTCAGCGGACAATTACATTATCGCGCCTCGCGGCTTCGGTGGTTATGCGATTAGCCTTTCCACCCAGCAACTCCTTGCCGTAGTAATGATTCTTTTCCTGACGCTGACGAACACCCGTGGGTTGAAAACGGGCAAGCTCATCCAGAACACGTTCACTTTTACAAAAACCGCAGCGCTTGTTGGATTGATTGTCGTGGGACTGATTTTCGGCTGGAACGATAATAGCGCAGCGTATACTTCTGACTGGTGGAACCCGCTCGCCAACGGTTGGAAGCCCTCCGCTTCTCAACTTGGATTTGAGACTACCGGCGGCGGAGTTTTGGGCTTGGCCCTGATCATGTTACTTGGCCGCGCGATGGTGGGCCCGCTTTTCGCCCAGTCGGCCTGGAACAACGTGACGTTCACTGCCGGCGAGGTGCGTGATCCGGGCCGGAATTTACCGCGAGCGCTTCTGATTGGTTGCAGTCTTGTGGTGGGCTGTACCTGCTCGCAAATCTCGCTTACGTTGTCACGTTGCCTCTGGCCGGTATTCAAAACGCTCCGCAGAATCGCGTTGCCACCGCAACAATGCAAGCCATATTTGGCCCCCGGGGCACGATCATAATGGCCATCGCTATCATGATTTCGACGTTTGGCTGTAACAATGGGTTGATTCTCGCCGGCGCACGCGTTTATTACGCCATGGCTTGCGATAATCTCTTCTTCAAGCGAGTGGGTTTGTTGAATCGGCTCCATGTGCCCGCAGTTGCACTTATCATGCAGGGAATCTGGGCGGCATTTCTCACCTTGCCGAGGACTGTTACCACAGATCCCCGGACCGGTGCAGTGACATACGGCAATGTCTACACGCAACTGCTCGAATACATCATTTCGGCTGATTTGATTTTCTATGCACTAATGGTGGGCGCTGTAATTGTCATGAGACGAAAGGCCCCGCAGATCGAAAGGCCTTATCGCACGCTGGGTTATCCCATTGTGCCTTTGATTTATATCGTCCTCGCAGTTCTTATAGTTTTAGATCTTGCCTACCTGGCCCCTTCAACCTCAGGCATTGGATACTTGCTCGTGTTGACCGGTATCCCGGTGTACTTCTTGTGGCGCCGAAAAGCCAAGGATGAAGGGTGAGGGATGAAGGCTGAAAGAAAACCAAGGGGTTTGGAGTTTTGTTCATCCTTCATCCCTCATCCCTCATCCCTTCATTTGACCCACTCGTCCGCAATTTCAGTCTCAACTTTGACGGGCACGGTCTTCAGATATTCTTCGCCGGCTGCGCACATCGCTCGTTCGACTTTTTTCGCAACCTCTTCAGCCTCATCCGCGTCCGATTCGACTACGATTTCGTCGTGAATGATGTTGACAATCTGCGCACTTGTATCGCGGAGTTCGTCCTTTAGCCTGCGCAACGCGCGTTTGAGTATGTCTGCGCTTGTCCCCTGAATCGGCGTGTTTTTACCGTTTCGCTTAGTCATCGAAATCTGCTGCCGGTCCTGTTCGTCATAACGAAAACGGACCAGGCGTCCAGAACCCGTTCTGGCGTGGCGATCGCGCACGGCGCGATTCGCCGCCTCATGCAGATAAGTATCGAGTTGGGGATAAGTCGCGAAATACTTGCGCAGGACTCCTTCAGCTTCAGAGATGCTTAAACGCGTCATGCTGGAGAAGCGTTGCGCGCCAATTCCGTATACCACTCCGAAGTTCAAACGTTTAGCGAAATCGCGCTGCTCCCTCGTGACCTGATCTGATGAGACATTGAACACCTCGGCGGCTGTGACACGATGAAGATCGGCGCCCGAGTTGAATGCATTGATGAATCCCCGATCACCGGAGAACTCAGCGAGAATGCGGAGCTCGATTTGCGAGTAATCTGCAATCACAAGCTTTCTACCTTCAGGATGTCCCGAGAAGCAGCGCCGGTATTCCACAGCGTGCGGCACCTGTTGAATGTTTGGGTTAGTGCAGGAGAACCTCCCAGTCGGCGCGCCGATTTGCCGAAAATCAGCATGCAAGCGACTAGTGGTGGGATTGATCAGGTCTATCATGTTCTGACCGTAACTGGTCAGAGCTTTTTGCACGGTGCGGTATTCGAGCAGCGTGGCGATAACAGGATACTCAACTGCCAGGGGCTGGAGTTTCCAATTGCGCGTTGAATCAGGAACGGGAATACCCAAGCGCTCCAGGGCCTGGGTCAACTGCTGGTGGGAATCGAGGTTGATCTCGTCACGTTGCGGGCCCCCAAAGAGCGTACCTTGTGATGACTCCTCCGCAAGAACGTCCTGCAATTCATCAGTTAGCTGGGCTCTTCTCTTCTCAACTATCGCCAACTGCTCGAGCCAGCGATCCTTATGCATGTAGAAGCCGGCCAGCTCCATATCGGCGACGGTCATCACACATTCGAATTCAAGCTGCGCACAGTTGATGAGGGAATCACTTTTCAACCGTTCGATCAATTTCTCCCGCAAAGGGAGCAGTACCGCCGCGTCGCGCGCGGCATACTCGAGTTGCGCCTCAGACAACTCGAAGTTCCAGTTGCTGAGTCGCTCCGTTTTATCGACCGCCTCGTTCAAATAGCGCGATGCGACAGTTTCCAACCCGTGACGTTCTTCAATGTCACCCGCACCTACCAATTGGCTGGCGAGGAGCGTGTCGAAAATGCCGCCGAGATCCGCGCCTATTTGGTGCTTAATAAACTTCGCGTCAAACTTCGCGTTGTGCGCGATCTTGATTGGCCTGGGAGCGGAGAGCAGAGCGCGCAAGGGCGCAAGAGAGCTGGTTTTCAGAAGATCGCCATTCCCGCCCGTGCCGGAGGTGTTAAAAGCATCCAGGTCGATGATTTTCACGCCCGAAGACGTAGCCAATTGAATGAGGCGCAGGCGGCCGAGATAGGGATCAAGCTCGGTGGTTTCGGTATCGAGTCCAATTGCGTGTTGTGCCGACAACAATTCGACTGCTTCGCGAAGCTCCTCTGCCGTTTTAATGACTTGATAATTCGTATTCATTTAGTAACGTCATGCGAAAAGCACTCTGTACCAGCTCGATGTTTATAGCTCGACGTCCAAAAAACTTTTCCCGACCGTGTCTAGCTCTGAAACTCCTGATCGTAGCCTCGCGTTTTAACTAACAAAAGAAGCAGCACCGCTGCGGTGGCCCCGAGCGTCGCACTTACCAGAAAAGCAGTGGTCGGACCCCACCAGTTCCACAGTAAGCCCATCAGGAGCGACGCCGGAAGCACAGTTATGCCGAAAGCGAGATTATACAGCCCGTAAGCCGTACCGCGTTGTTCGGGTTTCACAAGATCAGCGACCAGAGCCTTCTCTGCGCCCTCCACTAAGCCGAAATAGATTCCATAGATTGAGAAAAGTATCCATACCGAGACGGGACTCGAAACGAAAGCGAAGCCCGCATAAACGGCTGCGTAAAGGATCCAGCCTGAGACTATTAAGCGCCGGCGGCCCAGCCTATCCGAGAGGTCGCCGCCGAAGATCGAGCTTACAACTTTGCTCAGGTGTAGCAATGCCCACAGAAGCATGAGCGACGTAACCGAAAAACCCACGTCTTGCGCCCGGAGCAAAAGAAACGCATCTGAAGAGTTGGAAAGTGTAAAGAGGGCGATGATTATCAGAAAGCGTTTGAAGTTTCGGTTGAAGCCGCGCAACGAAAGCCGCGGCGGCGGCGAAACAACACCACCGTTGGAAATTACTTTCCTTCGAGGCTCGCGGATAAAAAATGCAGCAACCACGACGGCCGCGAGAGCGGGAATCGAAGCGAGCAGAAAGACCTTCGTGTAAACGCCCGCCACAGGGTAGTTAGGGTCATTCGCAAACAACCTCACCAGTAGATAACCAATTAGAGGACCTACGACCGCACCGGTGTGATCCATCGCCCGGTGGAAACCAAAAGCAAGGCCACGTTCCTCGATCGCCACTGTATCGGCGATCATGGCGTCGCGTGGCGCGCTGCGGATTCCTTTACCGACTCGATCTGTCAATCGAATCGCCAGCACTTCATACCAACTTGTCGCGAAAGCAAGCAGCGGACGTGCGAGGTTGGCTAGCGCGTAGCCGAAGACCACAAACCCTTTTCGTTTTCCACGCCGATCGCTGAAATAGCCGGCAAAGAGTTTCAACAGACTTGAGATCGACTCCGCCGCGCCCTCGATCATGCCCACAACCGCTGGCGATGCACCGAGAGTAAGCAAGAGAAACACCGGCAGGAGCGGGTAAATGATCTCGCTCGAAACGTCGTTTAGCAGGCTAACCAGGCTGATTGCGAAAATATTGCGAGGCAGCCGCCGGTATCGTCCCCAGAGTCCGACAATTCGTTCATGTTTGACCTTTTCTATTTCGGGATCAAACTGATTGGCGGCGTCGGTGTCGCTTTTCCCCATGTCTCCCGATTCAGTGCGCAGACGTGCGTCTGCTGGGTGCAGGTCGTGGCCGGTTTGGCTGTGGCTTGGAACTTAGACGACTGCTCCACCACAAGAAGACGCCGGAGCCTAGCAGGGCCACAATAATTAAACCGATTATCACCAACCTAATGGCCCACCGAATAGCTAATTTCGCAATCAGGAAAAAAATAGCCAGCAGAACGACGCCGGCGATCAGAAAGATGGTTGTGTAGCTCATGATCAGTTGGCAGTGAGCAGTGAGCAGTGGGCAGCAAGACAAAGACGGTGGATTTTATGCGGCTTTGCCGCGCTGCAGTGCGGAAAGGCTTTGCCTTTCCGATAGTCCTGATTTCTAAATTTCTCCAAGCTGCGCCTGGCGCAGCGTTCCGAGGCGAAGCCTCCGAAGGTAACTAACGCGACCAGTCGGAAAGCTGGAGCCTTTCCGAACTGGAAGGCGGCAAACCCACACGCATGCTGGTTGCATTCATTGTTCTCTTCTCCACTGCTCACTGCCCACTGCTCACTGCCCACTGCTCACTTTTTCTTGTAACTGGCTCGCACGACCGTCTTGATATTACCGCGAACGTGAAAGTCGCCTTCAATCTCTACACTCAACGGATCGCTGGCACGCACAAAGTCGTCAAGAATTATGTTGATCGCATGCTCATGAAAGATCTTCACGTTTCTGAATGAGTTGATGTAGAGCTTCAGACTTTTCAGTTCCACGCAGCGCTCGTTAGGAACATACTCGAGACGAATGGTCGCAAAATCAGGAAAGTCGGAAAAAGGACAGATAGCCGTGAATTCTGTGATTTCGAAATTGATCTTTATCTCGCGACCAGGAAACTCGTAAGCAAAGGTCTCGAGCGGAAATAAATCCATTTCCTCTCGTGGTGTCGAGCGAATATCCAGACCTTGTTGATTGATCGGGGCCAGAGGGCTTTCCCTGATTACCATCGCTTACTCCTGAAAACGGAAACTCGGATCTTAGCCGAGCCCGCAACGCGCTGCAATTCAGCCGCATGTCCAAAAACGGCCAAAACACCCAAAGGTGAGCGGAAAGATGCTTAGCGTTCCCGTTGCTGCCAATTCCATTAGTTCTGGTTAGGCATACGATGGGTCCCGGCCAAGAGTAAACAATTTGACCAAAATAAGGCCTGCGACGAAGCCGCCAATGTGCGCCGCGTAGGCGACGCCACCCTGTTGGGAGCCACCACCCAACATTCCCAGGCCGCTGATCAATTGAAAGGCGAACCAGATTCCGATAGCTACGTAGGCAGGCACATTGGTGAGAAAACGGAAGAGAATGACGGTCACCCGCCGCGTAGGATGCAGCACGAGGTACCCCCCTAATACTCCCGAAATCGCTCCCGAAGCACCCAGACTCGGTATTAGCAAACTACTCTGGTCAGTACCAAACATCACAGTTGTAAGAACGTGCGCCAGAGACGCCAGCACTCCGCAAACAAGATAGAAGATCAGATACCTAGCGTGCCCCATTCGGTGTTCGACATTGTCTCCAAAGATCCAGAGAAAAAGCATGTTGCCGGCAATGTGTGCGATGCCGCCATGCATGAATATGGAAAAGATCAAAGTGAGATACACAGAAAGCGGTGTCGGCTGAAGACCCGGGATCAAAAGCTGCTGGCCAGTGACTGGGTGTTCCACAACTCGATCCGGCGTTGTTAGATCGCGTCCGCTGACAATTTCCAGCGGCACAGTCGAGAATGCGTAAGTGAATTTCTCGTTTGTGCCAAGTTGCTGCAGAAAAACGAAGACGAGAATATTGAGCGCGATCAAAACATAGTTCACTATCGGCGTCGTGTTGCGATCGCTATTGTCGTCGTAAAGAGGAAAAACCATTTTGTAGTTTCCTATCTGTTCTGATTAAACGCAGTTAACCGCCGCTGTTTGTTTCCTTCATCGCGCCATCTTAACAAGTGTTTCGAGAATTGACTCAGCGCGGAGTCATAGAAACACCTGCATGAACAATCGCGGGCTCATGCGGCTTCAATAACTCATAGCCTTCCGACCGTGCCACAAAAGTCGCGGCTGTGAGGTCGCCGACGACGTTCAGCGTGGTGCGGCACATGTCGAGTATGCGATCCACGCCCAGAATGATCGCGATCAACGCCGGGTTTACACCGATGGTAACGAGCACGCCGATAATGAAAGGTATCGACCCGGAAGGCACGCCGGCTGTTCCTATACCGCCAAGAATCGCGAGATAGACCACCATTAGTTGCAGGCCGATTGTAAGATCAACGCCGGCAAGCTGGGCCAAAAACAGAACCGTAACTCCTTCATACAAGGCAGTACCGTTTTGATTGGCGGTCGCGCCGACAGTGAGCACGAAACTGTTTATCTCCTGCGGCACGCCCAGGTTTTCCTCTGAAATTCTGAGGGCTGTCGGCAGGGTTGCATTCGATGAAGAGGTTGAAAAGGCTGTGAGTATCACAGTCTTTATGCGGCGGAAAAAGTCGATCGGCGAAATACGCGAAAGGAAATAAACCGATAGCGAGTAAACGCCAAACATGTGTATCGACAGTCCGAGGAGTACTGTCACGAAAAACCATCCCAGGGCTTGCAGCAGATCGATTCCGAAACGCGCGGTATTGTTAAAGAGCAGGCAGGCCACCGCATAAGGAGCAAACTTCATGATTATCTCGATAATCTTTGCCGTGATTTCATAGAGGGCCTGCAGTCCACGCAACAAGGGCGCCGTGACAGAGACTGGAATCAGCGTGATGGCAATACCGATTATCAACGCGAAGAACATGAGATGAAGCATGTTGGGCGATCCGGCCGAAGTCGCAGTGCTCGGATTTGAGGGGACGCCGGCAACGGCTGCGACGGGGTTTGAGGGCACAATGGTCTCAACCACCTGCATTAATGGCGACGAAACTGCGCCCGACCTCTTCGCTGCTTCCACCTGCTTCGTTGCATCCGAGCTGTAGCGTTGTTCGAGCGCCACTTTCGTTGTTGCATCAATACGGTCGCCCGGTCTTATCGTGTTGGCAAGAGTCAAGCCGATAACAACAGAAATGGCGGAGAGGACTAAGCAGTAGCCAAACGATTTCAGTCCGACACGCCCGAGTTTGCGAATGTCACCGATGCCCGCCACACCTACCACGAGCGATGAGAAAACCAGTGGCACGACAATCATCAGAAGTAAACGGAGAAACAGCTGGCCTATCGGCTGCGTGATGTTGTCTATAATCCAGGCGACACGCGGATGATCGCCACCAAATGCATAGTTGACCGTAACGCCAGAAATCACCCCGACTGCAAGGCCAATCAGGATGCGCGTGTGAAGCGCAAAACCCTGTGGCTTGTCTGGTGTTTCCTCATCGAGATCCGTGGTGACTTCACGCTCGAAAGCGTCGGCATCGATTTGCGGTTTGCTTACCTGTTTTTCGTTGTTTTCAGCCATGATTTTTAGTTTCGAATGTGAGCTTCTGGTTTGGTTCTGGGTTTCAGCTTCCGTGTCCACACATGTTATCGCCGAATCTCGACTCCCGTTTTCATCCGACCTTCATCTGCCCCAACGCAGCTTATCGCGTAACACTTCAAAATAATTTCTATTAGTGGGTTGGACCAGATTGAATGTGGTCTTGCTTTTACGGATTGCTACTCGATCCTCTACCTTCAAAGGAAAGCCAACCTGGCCATCCAGCGTTAACGCCACGTCCTCTTGCTCGGTTTTTAGACACAGTTCGATAACGGCGTCATCGGGTACGACAATGGGTCGGTTTGAAAGCGTGAACGGGCAAATTGGCGTGATGACGACAGCATTCATTGAAGGAAAGATCACTGGACCACCGGCGGAAAGATTGTAAGCAGTCGATCCCGTAGGCGTGGAAACAATGAGGCCGTCGGCGCGGAATGAATTTACAAATTGGCGACTAAGGTAAGCTTCTATCTCAATGATGCGCGCCAGGGCAGATTTATTGATTACGACGTCGTTCAGTACGCGATTGCGCGTCACATTCTCCTGCTCGCGAATGAGCTCGACCTCAAGCATCACACGTTTGTCGAGGCGGTAGTTGCCGGAAAGAATAGACTCGAGCGCCGTGTACAATTCTTCAATGCGAAACTCGGCGAGGTAACCCAACCCGCCGTAGTTGACACCGAGGACCGGCACTTCCACGTTACCCATCATCCGGGCCGTGGCGATCATCGTGCCGTCGCCACCGAGTACGAGGATTAGATCAACACTTGCTGCGAGCTTGCCGGATTCGACTTCCTTAACCGCGCAGCCAGTCTGCTGTTCAATTCTGTCCCGTTCAATTTCAGGACCACCGAGGAGGGAAATTCCGCGGTCACCAAGCCAGGTAGCAAGCTCGCAAAGGGTCTTCAACGCGTCGGGCTGGTGTGGCTTGAGAACTATGCCAACACGCTTTATAGAGGAGATAGTCATCTCGCTGTACAGGAGACCGACCGTTCACGACTTGGGTGATTAAAGAAACGCGGGCAATGGTAACTGCAACGGTCATGGAGGAGCAACGGCTTGATAGTGAAAGAGCGGGGGCAAGCCCGCCTTCCCGACCTGGGAGGCTATCTAGCTCTCTCAGTTGATCTAACCTTGAAAGCCTTTCCAGCCGGGATTTAGGAATCGATTTTGATCAGCTCGTCGTAAGGAAGGTGGGCCCCGCTGTTTTCAATGGATGGCTTTTTCGTAAAGCGCGAGGAACTCAAGATTACCATCTGCGCCGTGAATCGGAGATTCAATTACCTTTTGCACGATTAACCCTAGTTCTTTCGCCGCGCTATTGACCTCCTCAATAACCCGAGCGTGTTTTTGTGGCTCGCGAACGATGCCTCCCTTTCCCACTTCCCCTCGTCCTACTTCAAACTGAGGTTTGATAAGCGTTATCAGGAGACCGGACGCTGTCAACAGCGGAACAATCGCAGGGATTATCTTGGTCGCGGAAATGAAAGATACATCCATAACCACGAGGGGGAACTTTTCTTGAAAGTCATCTGGTTGGAGGTAGCGGGCATTTATTCCCTCCCTTACTTCCACGCGGGCGTCGGTTCGTAGTTGCCAGTCTATTTGATTATGACCGACATCGATCGCGATGACCTTTCGAGCTCCGTGCTGCAGGAGGCAATCCGTGAAGCCACCAGTTGAAGCGCCCACGTCCAGGCAGGTGAATCCTTGCACATCAATTTCAAAATCGGTTAGCGCGGCTTCCAGTTTCAGACCGCCACGGCCTACGTAGCGAGAAGCTGGATCGTCCCCATCTTTAATACGAATCTCGGCATTAGAGGAAACCGAGTCAGAAGGTTTAGCGACGCGTTGTTCGTCGACCAGCACCACTCCGGCCATCACCAACGCCTGCGCCTTAGTACGCGATTCGGCCAGACCTCGTTCGACAAGCAACTTGTCAATCCGCTCAGGTCGCTGAGGTCGCTTGTGCTTCACGCCTACAGTCTACTGCTTTGTTATGGTTTACGCGGCCCTTCGAAGATCTCTCGGATGCGAAGCAAGTCACGCGAAGTCTTGTTCTCCTGATTTTCACGCTTCATCTCGCGCCTTCGCTGTCTCTCTTCCCTGCGCGCCTCGCGACGTTCCTCGCGACGTTCATTGTCCCCAAGATCCTCTTCGCCACCTCTCGGCTCGAAAGTAATTACAGCTACACGACGCGCAACCGGCTTCTTCGGAGCCTCAGTAGACATCTCCGGAGCCTCATCTGTCGAAGCCACGCTTCTTACCTCGACCGACGTATCAGAATCTACTGAAGCCCCGGCCGGCTCTGCCGATGAATCTCGAGGACGATCGTTTTCCGTTGTGCGGGCCTCGACACCGGATGGGATCGTTTCGGTGTTTGCCAATGAATTTGGAGGGTTTCCGCTGAGTCGGGAGTAGTAGATACTGGCTGCAAGCATACCAACCACAACTGCACCGGCAATCATTAAGCCAACAACCAGCGCCCGCGTTAACCGAACCTTGGCGGCAACTTTTTCTAGCGGCACAACCGGCCGGGCTGAAAGCACAGTAGACTCTTCGTCAAAATGCGGTTCGGCCAGTGGCAAGTCAGCGCCGAAGGATTGTTGGTCAGTACTATTCGAAACATTGGATTCCATATCTCTAAATTCCATCCTAAGCGAGAGCATCAATTGTCAGGGGTCTAACTTTAGGGATGTTTGCAAAACCGGGGCCACAAGAAGAGCCGGAGACTGCTTGCCTAAAGCCCTTGTAGAAACTTGTTGCGTCAATTTTGGAGATGGGTTTTGGCGAGATGAGGTGACCATATCGTGCACTAAAACAACGCGCCCGTCTGTCCAACAGTACGGGCGCGCAATCTTATCGCAATATGACAAACCTTATCGTCCCACCTTTTGCGGTTTCGCGCGGCGGTCATCCAACACGTCAATGCTTTCTTTCACCCGGGTGTAGATGCCGTCGGCATCCAGTCCATATTTCGCCAGCAGCAGCTTAGGATCGCCATGAGTTACGAGTCGATCCGGAATGCCCATTCTCACCACGCGTACTTTGTCTTGCAGACCGTTTTCTTCCAGCAACTCCAGGACGGCTGATCCAAACCCACCAGCCAGATAGGCTTCCTCCACTGTAACGACGAGCCGCTTGGTTTGTGCCAGAGCCAGCAGCAGTTGGGAATCCAGTGGTTTCACAAAGCGGGCGTTAACTACCGTAGTTTCGATTTTTTCCTTTGCCAGATTCTCCGCTGCCTCTAACGAAGGGTGCACCATCGAGCCATAAGCGACGATTGCTATTTCGCCCCCATCGCGCAGAATTTCGCCTTTTCCAACTTCAAGAAGCTGCGGTGATCGATCAATGTTGGCCCCCACACCGTTCCCCCTGGGATAGCGCATCGCCGCCGGCCCAACGTGCTCAACCATCGTCAGCAGCATGTCGCGCATCTCGCCTTCATCTTTTGGCGCCATCACCACGATGTTGGGAACAGCGCGGAGGTACGCAATATCGAGAAGTCCGTGATGGGTTGGCCCGTCACCGCCTGCCACCCCACCGCGATCGAGACAAAACTTCACATTAAGGTTCTGAATGCAGACGTCATGGATTAGTTGATCAAATCCGCGTTGTAGAAATGTAGAATAGATTGCGCAAACAGGCTTCAACCCCTCGCAGGACATTCCGGCAGCAAACGTAACGCAATGCTGCTCGGCAATACCAACATCAAAAGAGCGTTCCGGAAATTTCTCAAGAGCAGTGCAAACGCCGGTACCGTCGGGCATGGCCGCCGTCAAAGCAATAATCTTCTTGTCTCTTTCCATCAACTCCGTCAACGTATTTCCGAAAACGGCCGTGTAAGTAGGAGCACTCGCCTTTGATTTGATGGCCTTCCCGCTCTTCAGATCGAAGGGGCCAGTCGCGTGCCAGCGATAATAATCCTTCTCAGCCTGAGGATGACCTTTGCCCTTCGTCGTTAGCGCGTGAACAATTACCGGTCCATCCTTGATCTGTTGCGCTTCGCGGAATGCGGCAACAAGCGCGCGTGGATTATGCCCGTCCACGTAACCGATATACTTGAAGCCCAGCTCACTTACGAGTGCGCCTGGCAACACGGCAGCAGCAAGCGCGTCTTTCATCGTCTTGGCGGCATGATGCAGACGCTCGCCTACAGATGGTATTGCCAGCAGCTTCTCTTCGACTTCATCTTTAATGCGATGATAACTCTGGGCATTTCGTATGCGGTTCAGATAACCGGTTAAGGCACCTACTGCGGGCGCAATCGACATCTCGTTGTCGTTTAGAACTACTATCAGGCGGCTTTTCAAGTGGCCAGCCTGGTTGATTGCTTCCATTGCCATTCCGCCGGCTAGCGATGCATCACCAATCAATGCCACCACATGGTGGTTTTCGCCCTTTTTGTCGCGCGCGATCGCCATGCCCAGAGCCGCCGAAAGAGAGGTCGAAGCGTGGCCGGCGCCAAACGTATCGTATTCAGATTCGTCCCGGCGCAAGAAACCGCTGATGCCGCCATACTGTTTGATGGAGGGCAGGAGTTCGCGGCGCCCTGTCAGGATCTTATGTGCATAAGCCTGGTGGCCCACATCCCAGACCAGACGGTCTCGCGGTGTATCAAAGGCGTAGTGCATCGCCACGGCCAGCTCGATTGCGCCTAGCGACGCGCCGGTGTGGCCGCCTATACGCGACATTGTTTCCAGTATGTATTGGCGAATCTCGTCGGCTACAGCCTGCAACTGATCTACAGGCAATTGCCGCAAGTCCGCGGGCGACAGTATGTTATCCAGCAGATTCATTAGCGCGGTATTGTAACGGGCAGTTCAGGTTTTTACTACTCATAAGTCTTTCGCGTGGTGGGTCAGTTTGATGTCCGATAAGCTTTATTAGCTTGTCGTGGCGACGCGACAAACTAAAGTTTATCGGACACTCGCAGCCAAACTGATCCACTACTGTCTTTCGTGCTTCTCAGGACAAGCGGTTGGTAGCGCTTCTTCCTTTGCAATACAAAGTACTCTGCCTTGCTATAGAAAGTCAATGTTTTGATCTTTCCAGACTAATTCACATGTTTGGACGTCTAAAGCTCAGCAATGGGTAAACTCACTGCTAGTTTGCATTCCCTCAGGGACAGGAAAATACAAAAGGAGTTGGACAAGTGATGCTTTTACGAAAAGGTTTATTGGGGGTTCTTGGAATGATTTTAACTGGCGGCCTGGTTTCTTTCGCTCAGCAGCCGCAAACCCAAACGCCCCCTGTGACGTCTGATGGAACCTACCGGCGAGACAGAATCGAGCGCCGGGAAGGACGCCGTGAGCGAAGAGGCCGGCGGGAGGGCTTCGGGAGCCATGACCGAAAGAGGCGTAGTGGATTGGGCGGGGGCATGGGTCACCTCATGCGCGAACTGAATCTTAGTGACGAGCAGCGCCAGCAAGGCCGCGGAATTATGCAGCGCCGACGTGAAAGTACAAAAGCTCAGCGCGAAGAATTGTTCAAGCTACGCGAAAAAAGAATCGCTGGCACGTTCAGTGCTGAAGATGAGGCACGGGCGAAGGCTTTGCATCAGGAGATCCGCGCAGCGAAGGAAGCTGGCCGAACCGAGATGGCCGGAATTCTAACTGCAGAGCAGAAAACCAGGCTCGACGAACTGAAAAAAGAGCGCAAAACAAAAATCGAGCAGCGGATGAAGAAACGCCAGGAGCGTTTGAACGAGACGCCCCGGTAAGACTTTGTATCTTCCTCCGAGAAAGGCCTGGCCGTGTTCACACGCCAGGCCTTTTCAACTGGTGGATCGCAGACCACTAGTTCCGGCTAAAGTGTTCCGTCTTGTCTTTCGATATTGATCGGTTGAGGCGGTTCACTAGCGCAGCACATGTCGCTGGTCGGCAAGTTATCTTCCAATACAACGAAGACTTCCCATTCATTGCCATCCGGATCCTGAATCCACGTTTTGTCCTGAATAGCGTAGCAACAGTTGGTCTGCATCTCGTCACGCGTGACGAGCCCCGCATCTATCCATTCCTGACGCTTGGCCAACACATCATCGGTTGAGCCTACCTGTATTCCGAGATGCGACAACGCCCCGCGTTCACGAACATTCGCCTGATTTAGGGTTAAATTTAGCGGTGGATTTTGCATGTCGAATTTCGCGTATCCAGAGCGAACCTTGCTGGGTTCGAGTCCCAGCATCTTCTGATAGAACTCGATGCTCTTTTCAACGTTGCGAACATTAAGTGCGAGATGCGCTTTCAGGGCTTTTATTTGGCGATCTGTCTTGCTTTCCATGTGATTCTCCCTTACAGTCATATATGCGTCCAAGCGAATGTGTGCTACTTTATGCTTTCTCGAAACATCTGTCAACCCATATATGACATCCAAGGGGAAGCTCGATGGAAATACGAGAAATGGTTCCCGAAGACTGGGAGGCGGTGCGGGCCATCTACCTGGAAGGGATAGCTACAGGCCAGGCGACTTTTGAAACTTCGGCCCCTTCGTGGGACCAGTGGAATTCCAGTCACCTGCCGTTTGCCCGTTTGATTGTCACTACGAAAACTGACTGCAGCGTGAAAGGCTGGGCGGCCCTGGCGCCCGTTTCCGGGCGATCGGTATACGCGGGAGTCGCCGAAGTCAGTGTTTACGTTGCTCACGATTCAAGAGGACAGGGTTTGGGGCGACAGTTACTAACACTACTTATAGCCGAGGCGGAGACGAATGGAATGTGGATGCTTCAGGCGAGCGTTTTTCCTGAGAATCTTGCCAGCATTGCACTTCACGAGAGCTGCGATTTCCGCACGGTTGGTATTCGTGAGCGGATCGGAAGGATGAACGGACTTTGGCGCGACACTTTGCTCATGGAAAGGCGCAGCACAGTGGTTGGCAGCGAATAAACCATGAATTAAGGGCTCTTTTTTGAGGGCAAGATTCGGATAGAAATTTTTGATGTTTTAGGGTCAAATCGGGGTGAATTCCGGGGTGAATAAGGAACTCTTGACTCATCAAAATCGTAATAACAAAGCACGAAAACCTAGCAGGGACACACAATGCGCACCAGGGAAAATAGTATCGCCCTCGTCTTTAAGGCGTTGGCGGATCGCACGCGTTTGCGACTGATTAACCTCATGGGAGAAGACGAAGTCTGCGTCTGCTTCTTCGTGGAAGTTCTGAAGATAAACCAGCCAAAAATCTCGCGCCATCTTGCCTACTTGAGGCGTGCTGGAGTTGTTTCGGCTCGCCGCGAGGGCAAATGGATTCATTACCGGATCGTTGAACCTGTTGACCCACATGCCGCCAACATTTTTCGTGAGGTTCGCATCTGGCTGTCCAACGAGCCGGCAATGCAAAGTGATCGCATACGGTTAATAAAGATTTGCTGCGCACCGAAGCTTCCCGTTCAACTTCAGCGAGCACCTGTTCCAGCCAGCCTGGTGGCATAACTTGCGGCCTACCAAGGAGGGACCCGAAATGGTTACAGCTATTGAGCCAATACTTCGTGAACAACTAATTGACCGCCGTCACAAATTGGAAGATGCAGGAAGCACTTTTCATCGACCCGCCGAACTAACACGGCTGCTCGAGGAAGTGGACGCAGCCTTACATCGCATGGACCTCGGGATTTACGGGCTATGTGAAGTTTGCCATGATTCGGTGGAGTCGGAGCGCCTGATCGCCGATCCGCTGACGCGTTTCTGTATAGACCATTTGACTCCCCGCCAGCAACGGGCACTTGAAGAAGATCTGCAGCTGGCGTCACAAATTCAGACAGCGTTGCTTCCTAAGACGAACCAGAGGCTTGATGGCTGGGAAGTCGCCTATCATTTTCAACCTGCCAACATAGTAAGCGGCGACTATTGCGATCTGATTAACGGAGATCAGCAATCACTCCACTTCGTGCTGGGCGATGTTTCTGGAAAAGGGGTGGCTGCCTCCATGCTGATGGCGCACCTTCATGCGATGTTTCGCACGCTAGTCTCGATCAATCTGCCACTCGATCAGATGGTCGAGAGAGCCAGCCGAGTTTTTTGCGAGAGTACTTTACCCACGCAATACGCGACCCTGGTTTGCGGGAGGGCAAACCCGAACGGCGAAGTAGAGATATGTAACGCCGGTCATTTGCCGCCACTCCTAATTCAGCAGGGCAATGTGATCAGCATCGCGGCGACAGGTCTTCCTGTGGGCGTGTTTTGCAGCGAGAGCTTTACTGTGAACCGAGTCCACCTCAGCAAAGGTGACACCTTGTTTCTTTACACCGACGGGTTGTCGGAAAGTCTGGACGGTAATGGGAAGGAATATGGCGCCGATCGGCTGGCGACGCTCTTGAACGAGAACAATAGCCTCTCGCCCGACTCGATCGTTTCGCTTTGCAGACAAGAGTTGCATAGCTTCTGTGCCGGCAGGTCGCCTGGAGACGACTTAACGCTCATGGCGATCCGGCGAACAGACTAAAATCTGGAGAGGTGCTAAAGGATTAAGATCATTTCGAGATCACCCTCCACCGCGTTGTCGGTTACCTTGACAATCCGCAACCGCAGATTAGAATGATTTTTCGCCTCGTACAGGCTCGCGGAGATGTGGCCGAGTGGCTGAAGGCGGCGGTTTGCTAAACCGTTAAGGGTCAAAAGCCCTTCACAGGTTCGAATCCTGTCATCTCCGCCAGAAATTGAAACATGAACGCGGAACGCTGAACGCGGAACTAAAGCCACTGTCTTCAGTTCATCATTCATCGTTCCGCGTTCATCATTTGACCTTATGACCGTTCGCGTACGTTTCGCTCCATCGCCGACCGGGTACCTGCACATCGGCGCAGCGCGCTCGGCGCTTTTCAACTGGCTCTATGCTCAGAAGACTGGCGGAAAGTTTCTGCTGCGTATTGAAGATACCGACATCCAGCGCTCAACCGAGGAATCAACCCGGTCGATTATCGATGGTCTGGAGTGGCTCGGTTTGGCTTATGACGAGGAGATAGTTTTTCAGTCTGCAAACGCCGATAAGCATCGGGCCGCCGCTTACAAACTAGTTGAAGAAGGCAAAGCCTATCGGGATTTCACGCCCAAAGCACAGCGCGACGACGCAACTGTAAAGCAGGGGGTCGCCGAACGCGCACGCGCTCACGCTACTGAAGGTATAGACCCTCGTAGCAACCCCTACCGCGATATAGCGAAAGAGGAATCTGATCGTCGCGCTGAAGCAGGCGAGCCTTTTGCGGTGCGCTTAAAAATTCCCGGCGAAGGCAAGACTCATTTTGACGATATCGTCTATGGACCACAGGAGCGTGCTTATTCCGAGATTGAAGATCTGGTACTGCTTAGATCCGATGGTCATCCGCTTTATAACCTCTCGGTAGTGATCGATGACATTGAAATGGGAATTACACACGTGATTCGGGGACAGGATCACCTGACGAATACGCATAAGCAGATTCTGCTTTATGAAGCCCTCTCGACAAGTGTTCCGCATTTTGCCCATCTGCCTTTAATTTTGGCCCCAAACAAAGGGAAGCTTTCCAAGCGGAAACACGGTGAAGTTGTTTCATTAACAACGTATCGCGATCGCGGTTTTGTTCCGGCGGCTTTTCGCAATTTTTTGGCCCTGCTTGGCTGGGCGCCACCCGACGGAAAAGAGGTGCTCTCCGTAGAAGAACTGGTCCAACAGTTTTCTTTAGAGCACATTCACCGATCCCCTGCCGTTTTCAATTTTCAGGAGACCAATCCGCGACATTGGACCGATGAAAAAGCGCTCTGGATGAATGCGGAGTATATTCGTACCATGCCGGTTGAAGAGTTGTTACCAATGGTAAGAGCCGAGCTGCGGGCGAACAAACTTTGGCGTGAGGAATACGAAGAAGATGATCGCGAATGGTTCGCGAAGGTATTAGACTTAATTCGTCAGCGCTTTCATACTCTCAAAGACTTCTCGGGTCAGGGTCGCGCCTATTTTTCCGATGACTTCGATTTCGACGAGATGGCCGTTAGCAAAAACCTCAAAAAGGATCCCAGCCTAAAAGAGCTCTTGCCCGCTCTTGCGGACCATCTCGAGCAAACAGACCCGTTTACTTCGGAAAGCTCCGAGGCGACACTTCGCCGCGTTGCAGAAGAAAAAGGTGTCAAAGCTGGCTTACTTATAAACGGATCGCGAACGATGCTCACGGGCCAGGCTGTGGGCCCCTCGATGTTTGAAGTGTTTGAGATTCTCGGGCAAAAGCGTTCTGTCGAAAGGTTACGCAGTGGGGTACCATGGTTCGACGCTATGAACGCTTTGGGCGATGTATGAGTTCCGGAGTGGAAGCTTTTTGACTTGCTATCGGTAAACAAGAATCTGAATTTAAGGTTGGAACTGAGAGGACTAGCACATGATCAAAAGATTAGTTATCGGCATTCTGGTTTTCGCAACAGGGAACGCAGTTGCCCTGGCCCAAAACACGAATTCTTCTCAGACCGGACGTCCTCGTACATCCTCGACAACAACCACAAATAAATCACCGATCAACTCGATGAAGAGTACTAACGAGCAACAGCCTGCGACTGCGCAGCCTGCGACCCGACGAATGGAAGCTAAACCCAAGCCGGCTACTACCGAGACACCAGGCTCACGGGATGTCGTGGCAGCCTTCAACGCTTTGATCAGCGGCATTCGTCGCGCCGACGTTAGGGCTGTTTCGAATGTATATTGGAATTCCCCTCGCTTGATACTCTTCAACAATAATGGCTCGGTGACAAAGAGCTGGGATCAGATGCGTAGAAATCGCGAGAGTTCTTACCGTGATTTGAAAGACGTGAAATTGGACATTCGCGACCTTTCCATCTCGATGCTCGGTCGCGATGGCGCCGTGGTGAGTTGTCTGTGGACACAATCACAGATTTACAAGGGCACACCGGAGACGGCGACAGGTCGCATGACCCTGGTCTTCAAACGCACCGGAAAGGATTGGAAAGCAATTCATTTACATACATCACCAGACAGGCCCGAACCCTCCCGCTTACTTCCGTCAGAACAAATACCGACAACCAGTCCGTCCCCAAGTCCCTGATCGCATGGATGAGATTCTCCGACTCATCGCAACAAGGGGCGGTCCCCCTTCCTAACCCTGTGAGATTTTTTGACTGAGCGGTGGGGTGATGAAAAATAGAGAAGCCGCCCACGCGCGAGCGCGGACGGCTTCCGGTGAACTGTTGGGATTGGCCTGAGGCTGACTGTGTCGCTTCCCGAAAAGGAGGAGCGTTAAGCAGTGAGACTTCTGAACCTAAATCCTAACGAGTTAGTTTCCGGTTCAGAGGTCAGGCCGCAGCCACCTCACTGTGATTAGAACTCATATATTTGAATCACCTCCTTTCCAGTGTTGAACCGATAATAAAATACAAGGGCGAACTCGTCAATTGCTTTTTTTGATGGCGTCGCCGCAAACGTTGCCAGGCGAAAATTTACCTTAATCAGGCGCGGCTGAACGCCAATTCGCCGCCGGAATAAACCTTCCACGGATGCTCGACACCGAAATAATAGGCGAGTTCGCGGTAGTCATTGCAATCGTGAATTACGAAATCCGCAATCTTACCCTGTTCGAGCGAGCCAATTTTATCGCCGCGGTTGAGCGTGTAAGCCGCGTTGATCGTTGCGGCTGTGATTGACTCCCCTGGAGTCATCTTCATGTGGATAGACGCCAGGGAAAGAATCATTGGCATCGAAGGAGTGGGGGAAGAGCCGGGATTGAAATCAGTGGCCAGCACTAACGCGAGGCCAGCGTCAATCATCGCGCGGGCCTCCGGGTAACGACTTGAACCGAGGGCGTAAACTGAGCCGGGCAAAAGCACTGGCTGAACGCCGGCAGACTTCAATGCAGCGATTCCTTCCGGGTCAGTGTGTTCCAGATGGTCGGCCGTGACTGTACTTAGTTCGGCTGCCAATTTCGCTCCGCCAAAGAGTGACAACTGATCCGCATGAATGCGCAGGCCCAGGCCGTGACAACGCGCTGACGAAAGAATTTTCCGCGACTCGTCAGTAGTGAACACCTTTTCTTCGCAGAAGACGTCGCAATATTCTGCGAGTTTCTCATCCTTCACGCGCGGCAACATTTCTTCGATTATCAGCGAGACGTATTGTCCGCGCCGCGCCTTGTATTCAGGAGGAATATCGTGAGCGCCAAGAAATGTCGGGACGTAACGAAGTTGCGTTTCACGATTTAGCCGTTTTATCGCACGAAGAATCTTTAGCTCGTCTTCCAGAGTGAGGCCGTAACCGGATTTGGCTTCGACCGTAGTCGTGCCCGTGCGTAGAAACCAATCAGCGACCCGTTTGCCGGCAGTGACTAACTCATTGAGCGCAGTGTCGCGTGTTTCGCGGACCGTGGATTGAATTCCCCCGCCGCGTTCGGCAATCTGCTGGTAAGTCGCGCCTCCGGTACGTTCTTCAAACTCGCCTGCCCTGGTCCCCGCAAACACCGGATGTGTGTGGGCATCGACAAAACCCGGCATGACCACGCGGCCGCTGGCATCTACCACTTTGCAGTCCGCAGCAATCAATGGCTCGATCTCTTCGCGAGGGCCGATCTTCTCGATTCGTCCATCGGCCGCCAGCAACGCTCCGTCTTCAACCAGGGACAGTTGCCGCATCTCCGCGCCCACGCGCGGACGAGCGGGCCCGGCAAGAGTGACAATTTGTGAGCAGTTAATGACAGCTAGTGAGCTTGCCAATTTAGATCCCACGCACGCCGGTCTGCCGCCCCATCAGGCCTCTTTATACAACCAGGCGCCGGCTATCGCCGCAACGGCGTATTCAACCAGCCCCCACACGACTCCAATTAGAATCACGTTAGAGGGAACAGACAAAAGTACGCCGTTTATGATCCCTGTGTAAACGTATATGGCAAACCACGCTATCAGACCAGCGA
>JBHEMV010000016.1:0-45462 GCA_046262375.1 Pyrinomonadaceae bacterium | reverse complement strand
AGATAATAAACCCGGGTGGGCTAATACGAGAAAGAATCTTGAGGGCCACAAGGGCTTGAGCTTGACAATCAGCAGCGCGGACGAGGGTTTCCAGGAGCAAGCCGATTAGAGGCCGCGTGTTACCCGTCGGCAGGGGTATATGCTTTAGAAGGCAGGCATCGTCAACAAAACTGCTGAACGCTCTTTTGCGAGTGTCTTCAACTTCGACAAGATGGTTAACAACTTTCCCCGGTGTTGACAGATGTTCCGGCAAGGTCCATTCAAACGGATCATCCCAGAGGTTTGCAGTTATTCCACCGAAAGTCTGCTCGATTGCCGCGGCATATCTCAGAATGCTTTCTCCTACTGAGCGTAAAGAACCTATTCGCGTTCGCACCGGAGCCAGGTACAAGATATCGACTGCGGTATTTTCAATGACCCCGCATGCGACCAAATGCAAACGCGCAAACTCTCGGTTAAGACTGTCTACGATCTCATGACTGCCGAGGGCCTGCGCGTTTAGTTTGTCGTCCATACGCGGACCACAATCAAAGCTGAAAAAACCGGCGCTATGGCTGCTTAGAACTTCGACCGGTTTCTTCCAACACGGTGCCGAAATTACGACCGCCAAACTGGAAGCCGTTATAAACGTGGCCCTTGGCGCCAACGCGGGCTCCCCGTGAAGGAACACCACGCCGCGTAACCACCCAAAGCCTTCCGGTTCCGTCGTCGATTTCGTAAGCTCCATTGCCCAGGACGCCGTAGCTGTCCGTAACATTACCGACGATGCCAACCTCTTTATTTCGATAACGGCCAGGGTCGGCGTTAATTTTCGAGATCGTTGTTTTGCTGGGACAGGCTGTTAGCAGCAGCACGGCCACAACTATCAGCGGTGCTGCGCCGAGTCTTTTTATTAAATGCATACGCGTCTCCTTTTCGGATTTCAAGTTTACAAGAGGGAGAGCGCCGTATCTACACCTTTTCTCGGGGAGTTTTGCGACATTTTAGAGATGCCGCCCACAAGCAAAGCGTTTTCTACAAATCACAAAGCACCGTAATTGCGAACCGTAGTCGTTAGACGGAGGAAACAAACTCTTTGCGTCGCGATTGCGGCCCACTTCCCACCGCAACCTGCTCAAGGCTCTTATTCACCAAACCAGCCGATCGGCTTGCCTGAGAGATCAACCCAGACGCTTTTGACGTGCGTGTACATTTCGAGAGCGTGTTTCCCCATTTCCCTGCCGTAGCCTGACTGTTTATAACCGCCAAAGGGAGAGGCGGCATTGAACATGTTGAAGGTATTGATCCAAATAACTCCGGCTTTTATCTCCTTCGCGAAGCGATGCGCACGCGTAATGTCGCGGGTCCAGATACCAGCCGACAGACCATAGATAGTTTCATTTGCCTGCTTGATCAAATCTTCCTCGTTCTGAAATGTAATGACAGAGACAACAGGTCCGAAAATTTCCTCCTGAGCCACGCGCATCTGGTTTTTAACTTCCGAAAAGATTGTCGGCTGGAAAAAGTAACCGTTCTGAAAAGCCCCCTCGAGCGTAGGACACTCACCGCCCGCAAGCACGGTCGCCCCTTCTTTTTGGGCGACATCAACATAACTCATGATTCGGTTTAGCTGGTCCCGAGAAACCTGTGGGCCCATGTGTGTGGCTTTGTCCATGGGATCGCCCACGATAATCTTCGCGGATTTCTCTTTCAGGCGCGCGAGAAACTGATCCTTCACTTCCTCCTGGACAAAAAGACGCGAGCCGGCGCAACAAACCTGGCCTTGATTGAAGAAGATTCCCATCATTGCGCCACTTACCGCCTGCTCAATATCCGCATCAGCAAAAACGATGTTTGGCGCTTTGCCACCAAGCTCAAGCGAGACCTTGGTCAGGTTTTCTGCCGCCGCTTTGGCAATTAGCTTGCCTACCTCGGTGGAGCCGGTAAAGGCAACCTTGTCGATGCCGGGATGTGCAGCCAGCGCCGCACCCGCGGTCTCGCCATAGCCCGGGACAATGTTAACCACGCCTTCGGGAAAGCCGGCTTCCTGGATCAACTTTCCCAGCTCCATTGCGGTGACTGGCGTTTGCTCAGCGGGCTTGAGCACTATCGTATTTCCGGCAGCGAGAGCCGGGGCGAGCTTCCAGGCAGCCATTAACAGTGGAAAATTCCACGGAATAATTTGACCGCAAACTCCCACTGGTTCTCGCAGAGTATAATTGAACATCTGGCCGGGAACGGGAATGGTTTCCCCTTCAATCTTGGTTGCCCAACCAGCGAAGTATTCAAAGTTTTCAGCGACCTGTGGCAAATCAACGTACGCTGATTCCTTAATAGGCTTGCCATTGTCTGCAGTCTCCAGCGCCGCCAATTCTTTGCTGTGTTGTTCAATCAACTGCGAAAGCTTGTAAAGCATACGTCCGCGATCGCGGGCGCTGATCTTAGACCACTTGCCCTCGAAAGCACGCCGAGCTGCAATCACAGCCTTATCGATATCCGCTTTGTCAGCTTCCGCTACTTCGGCAAGCGTCTCTCCCGTGGCTGGATTCGGCGTAGTAAATGTTTTGCCGGATTCGGCGTCGATCCATTGTCCATCGATGAACAGCTGGTATTTACGCGGCGTATTTGTTTCGGCCGGTTGTACAGATGACATTTCCTGCTCCTTGGAATTTAACACGTAAAATGTTTAGACGAGGGCACCGCTCTCGTCGGCGGGCAACGCCCGCCTCTCAACATTAATTTAGCAAAGTTCATTGAAGGTCAGAAATCCGTTGTGCCCGCTAACAATTGCCTAAGCACGTACGGGAGAATTCCGCCATGCTGGTAATAATCGATTTCAATCGGGGTGTCGATGCGAAGAGTAATCGGAAGTTCTTCAGTCTTACCTGAAGCTCGATGAATAACGAGGTTCAGATCCTTTAGCGGTCGGACTCCATCTTCCAGTCCGATTACATCGAAAGCCTCGCTTCCATCCAGTCCCAGCGACGCAGCGTTTGTGCCTTCCTTGAATTGACAAGGCAAAACCCCCATGCCGACGAGATTGCTGCGGTGAATCCGTTCAAAGCTCTGCGCGACGACAGCCTTCACACCAAGCAAGTGGGTTCCCTTTGCCGCCCAATCGCGCGAGCTGCCAGTTCCATACTCCTGTCCGGCGATGACCACGAGCGGCACGCCTTCCTGCTGATACTTCATCGCAGCATCGTAGATACTGACGCGTTCGCCATCCGGCTGGTGAATCGTTACTCCGCCTTCAACACCTGGCACCATCAAGTTTTTGATGCGTACATTCGCGAAGGTACCGCGCACCATAACCTCGTGATTACCCCGACGCGACCCGTAGCTGTTGAAATCTTCTATACTGACGCCCTTCTCTTGAAGATACCTGCCCGCAGGGGAGCTGGCTTTGATGGCGCCCGCTGGACTGATGTGATCGGTAGTTACCGAGTCGCCAAAGATAGCAAGCGGGCGAGCTCCATTAACGTTACACCACTCTCCCACCGCATTACTAAAGCCCTCGAAGTAGGGTGGCTCCTGAATGTAGGTAGACTCAGGATCCCATTCGTAAACATTTCCGGTGCTCGTCGGAATCTCGTTCCAAAGCGGGTTCTGCTCGGCAAAGTTGCTATACAACCTTCGATACGTTTCGGGGTCGAAAGCTGAACGGAGTAGCTCATTAATCTCCTGAAGATTCGGCCAAATCTCGTGGAGATAAACGTCTTTGCCGTCACTGCCCTTGCCCAGCGAATCCTGCGAAAGATCAATATCAACTCGTCCGGCGATTGCGAAGGCAACAACCAGGGGCGGACTCATCAGGAAATTTGCTTTTATGCTCTGGTGAACGCGAGCTTCAAAGTTGCGATTACCGGATAAAACGCTGGCCGCTATCAGATCGTGATCCGTCAGAACTTGCTCGATATTGGGATCGAGAGGACCTGAGTTTCCGATACAGGTGGTGCAACCATAGCCCACTAAATTGAAGCCCAGCCGATCCAGATATTCTTGTAGGCCGGCTTTTTGAAGATACTCGGTTACAACCCTCGAGCCGGGCGCAAGAGAATTTTTAACGGACGAACGTACGGTTAGGCCGCGTGCCACCGCCTTTTTTGCGAGCAGACCGGCCGCGAGCATCACGCTTGGATTGGAAGTGTTAGTGCACGAGGTGATAGCGGCGATCAAGACGTCACCATGGCCCAGATCAACCTCAGCATGCGGAAATTCTTCCGGGTGAACTTCATCAAGGCGGTCCGGCGTGGGACGATTGTTGATCATTTCGGTCTCGGTCCAAACACTCGTGTTTTGCGCGGTGACGACGTTACCTGCCGCAACAGGAACAGTTTCAGGCCGCTGCTCCCCACCACCAACGATCGCCGTCTTGGCGATGTCAATGGTTCCTATGCGCGTGAAGTACCGGGCGCCGACCTCCTCAGCTGATTTCCCGTAGCCTCCCTCACCCACCGGTTTTTGCAGAAGCTCAAGAAACTGAGTTTTCAAGTTTGATAGTTCAATGCGATCCTGTGGTCGCTTGGGACCAGCAACGCCTGGAGAAATTGAGGCCAGATCAAGATTGAGAACGGTGCTGTACTCGCACTGTCCCTCTTTTGGGATTCCAAACATCTCCTGGGCTTTGTAATAGTTGCGCACCGCTTCGACGTGTTCGTCAGTGCGCCCGGTGGCTTTTAGGTAGATGCATGTTTCTTCGTCCACTGGGAAGAAACCCATCGTCGCTCCATATTCGGGAGCCATATTGGCAATGGTCGCTCGATCGGTTACCGAGAGGCTCGCCGCGCCATCACCATAAAACTCGACAAATTTTCCCACTACCTTGGCCTTGCGCAACATCTCTGTTACACGAAGCACAAGATCAGTTGCCGTGACGCCGTCGCGCAGGCTACCCGTCATATGAACCCCAACCACATCAGGCGTAAGAAAGTAAACCGGCTGGCCCAACATCGCGGCTTCAGCTTCGATGCCGCCGACTCCCCAGCCGACAATGCCCAGGCCATTGATCATCGTCGTATGGGAATCGGTACCTACGAGTGTATCGGGATAATAAAAGTTACTACGCTCCCAAACGCTTTTTGCCAGAAACTCGAGATTGACCTGGTGGCAGATGCCGATGCCCGGGGGAATCACGCCAAACCCATCAAAAGCCTGCGTACCCCATTTTAAAAATTGGTAGCGTGAGTTGTTCCGTTTGAACTCCATCCGCATGTTCTTTTCAAAAGCGTCTTTGGTACTGGAGAAATCAACCTGGACGGAGTGATCTATGACCAGATCAACCGGTACAAGTGGCTCAATGACACCAGTATTTTTGCGTAGACGGGCTACCGCGGAACGCATTGCCGCCAGATCGACCAGCAACGGTACGCCGGTGAAGTCCTGGAGCAGGACGCGCGCGACCACGAAAGGGACTTCCTCAGTTCGCTCACCCTTTGGCTGCCAGTTGGCCAATGCCCGAACGTCGTCCTCCGTGATCTTCTTGCTGTCGCAATTACGCAGGACGGATTCCAACACAATCCTGATGCTAACCGGGAGCCTGGAAATGGGACCGACGCCCTCCTTTTCAAGCTGAGGCAGCGAATAGAACCGAGCGGGTTGGCCAGCGACTGCATTGAAAGATTGAAGGGAGTTAAATGGACCTAGTGGCATAGAGAATTGGGCGCTGTTCGTGATTAGCTAATTGCCATAGCAGAAATCACGGAGGGAAAATTGATTCTAATTAACAAACTTCAGTGTAAAGTCCACGCTGCTTAGCCGTCAACAGGTGGGGGGGACATTATTCTGGGTACTGGTGCAGTTTGCCTTTGCGACTCTTTGCATCTACTTTGCGCGCTTTGCGGTCCGCTGCTTGTTCTACCGCAAAGGACGCGAAGAAACCGCAAAGAAACGCAAGGAGAGGGAGGTTCAATCTCGCAAACTGAACCAGCACAAATATCTGCTCTCACACTTGAACCACGATATGTTGCTGAGGTTTCGGGTCTTTGTTATAGTTTTGCCAAACCCCCGTAATTGCCACCGATGTGTAGCTTGTAAGCCTGGCTAGTATTCTCAAAAGTTGAGTCGAGATCGCCATAGTTCCCAGAGTTTTGACCGAGGAGAGATTATATGACGAAGAAACCAACCAATGACTTTGAGTACTTAAGCAATAATCCTGACTATGTTCCTAATCCGGAGATCGAGGAATTTATGGAGCAAGAGATCGCGCGCGCGCCTAAGGATCCGGAGTTGCTTGCACAGCGCCTTCGTAATAATACTGCTGCCTCTCCAAGAGATGCCGGTGGCGATCTCGACGCGTCCTGGGAAGATGTAAATGACAGTGGTGAGGAATCCGTGGGTGGCGATAATCCTACTCCTGATCAATCGATGGTCGAGGAAAACGCGAATGCGGCAGGAGTGAATTTCGAGGACAACGAAGAACTTGAATTTCTCGATAAGATCGAACGACGCGATCGCGATCGTTTTGAATGGAACGAAAGCTCGAAAACCGAGGAGGATATGATCTGACTCGCTAAGAAACTCTCTTCCCCCTTCCGTTCAAGCTACAACCCCACTAATACAGAACTAACCACTAGACTTCAGCCTCCTCTCAGGTTGGGAAGGGTGCGAAGCGCAGCGCGCCCCCGCTCCAGTTCACGCTGCAACACCACGCAACACCGAACTAACCACTAAACTTCAGCCTCCTCTCAACTTGAGTCGTTGATTCAATCCCTGCGGTTTTGGATCTTGAGCGGGGGCGCGCTGCGCTTTGCCCGCTTCCCAACCTGTAAATTCTCTTAGCTTGTGTGACTACTCGGCAATCACCCGGTCATGGTTGATTTGAGACATACTTGGACCGCGGCTGTAAGATGACGGTTTGGATCACAACTCTATCGGCTGGATTTTCGGTGTCTTCCTGGACAGGCGCGCCCATAATGATTTCAGCGTTGGTGATTCCTTCTATCACTCGCCCGAATACAGTGTAGTCTTCATCAAACTGCGGCTCGCGCTTCAGCGTAATAAAAAATTGGCAATTCCCAGTGTCACGCGCCTGCGTTTCGGTCAACCTGGGCCCCGCAGCTAATTCTGGCGTCGCCCCTTTCCGTGCCGCACCTAAAGTCCCCCGCTCAAAGGGTATATCGCTAAACTCCCCCGGCACGTTTGGATAGGGCGAATCCCCGGTACCGTCATTAGCAGGATCGTTGTCCTTCGATTTTGGATCACCGCCCTGGATCAAACCCGATTCAGCGTTTACGCGATGGAAAGTTGTGCCGTTATAAAACCCTTCCTGGATTAGTTTTTTGAAACGCTCAACCATCTTTGGCGCGACGTTGGCATAAAGCTCGATGACTATATTGCCATAGTCGGCGGTTTGGATTACCGCCACTTGAGGATCGGCCTCTGGCTTGATTCCCTTCTTAACATTCGTTCTGACAGAAGCTTCTTCGTCGCCGTCAAAATCCTTTACCGCGGTCTTTGGAGCGCACGCCGATAGAAACCCGGCAACGAATGCCAGGAGAATTAAAAAGGTTATTACGGAGTATCGATGACAAGTAAGAAACATTCTTTACCTAATGCGGCAAAACAGGCGACTCCTTGGAGTGCTGCGACTTGTCGCAGCTTTTGGTTGAGAGCCGTTCAACGTTGAAAAGCTGCGACAAGTCGCAGCACTCCACAACGAGTAGCCTCTTTTTAACGCAAGCCTGGAACGCCCCAGGGCTAAAATAGCTTTCGACTATCGAGCAAAATAGTGACTGGTCCATCGTTGACCAGTTCCACCTGCATCATACTGCGAAAGCTTCCGGTTGAAATATTGGTTAGACGCTTTTTTATTTCCGTCACAACATATTCGTAGAGTGGCTCTGCAATCTCAGGCGCCGCGGCTTCAATCCAGGAGGGCCGAAGTCCGCGTCGAACGTCGCCGTAGAGTGTGAATTGTGAAATAACGAGTATTCCGCCCCCGACATCCTTTACTGATAGATTCATTTTTCCCTGCTCATCATCGAAGACACGCAGGGCAATGAGCTTCTCAGCTAGATATTCCGCATCCGCCGGCAAATCATCCCGAGCAATTCCCAACAAAACGACGAGACCCTCTCCGATCTCGCCGGTAACATTACCATTAACTGTGACGTTCGCGCGCGTAACGCGCTGAACCACGGCTCGCATCACTTCTTCGGGGGTTTGGTTGGTCTGATTTCAACACGGCTGGCAAGACTGCGTTCGTCGTGCTGAAGCAGATCAATAACTACTCGAGCGATATCGGCAGGTGTTAACTGCCACGATTTGGTGTCGCTCGGCGAGTTACCGCCGAATTCCGTATTCACAGAGCCGGGCATAATGTAACTAACCTTGATGCCGTCGTGTCTCACCTCCTGCATCAACGCCTCGCTAAAACCGTTGAGGCCAAACTTGGAGGCGTTATAGGCCGCCATCTCGGGATGAGCGTTGGCGCCTGCCAGTGAGGAAATATTGATGATATAACCGCCGCCGCGCTCCCTCATCAACGGAATCGCTTCGTGGCAACAATAGAAGACCCCGAAAAGATTTGTTTCCAGCACGGCACGGAAATCGTCCGGCGACATTTCTTCAACTGTTTGGGATATACCTATGCCCGCATTATTAATCAGAATATCGAGTCCGCCAAATTCCGTCATCGTGAGATCAAACAGGGCCTTTATTTGGTCATAATTTCGAACGTCTGCGACTACGCCTCTGACACGGCTTTTGCCCAGGGCTTCCAGGCCGCTCGTGGTCTCATCAATCTCACTTCGGCTGCGCGCGCTAATGCAGACAGTAACGCCTTCTCGTACGAGGGCTTCAGCAATAGCACGGCCGATTCCCTTACTGCCGCCGGTCACGATTGCTACTTTGCCATTGAGGTCCATAAGGTTATGTTCGTTAAGGCTAGATCGAGGGCCGTTTCAAATAGGTCGTTGCCGCAGTACCGGGCGAAGGGTTCGCGTCCGGTCACACAAACTCGTTTCACTGGGCGAGTATATTTCCGTTGCAATTTGGCGGCTTATGCCGCTCCGCAGCCTTGGTTCGTTCGCGGCTATGCCGCCTTGCAGTGCGGAAAGGCTCTGCCTTTCCGGCAAACCAATACCGCTATCGCGGCTATGCCGCCCAACTAACTTTTGCCACCATTCGATCTTCCCGATCTCGGCGGCACAGCCGCAATCGTAAAAGAGACCGGTCGGAAAGGCGAAGCCTTTCCGCACTGCATTGCGGCAAGCCGCGGGCAAAATCCCTTCTTTTGCGTGATCGGTACTGCTTTCGTAACAAAACAACGCTCTCGTTGAGCATAATCCTTTCTTCCGATCTCGCTTTCAAGTATCCGATCATCGCTTTCAAATAATCGTTGAGCAAACTCGCGTCTCTTAACTCAACTTCTTCTTGAGTCTTTCGTTTACAACCTTCGGATTTGCTTTACCTTTTGAGGCCTTCATTACCTGACCCACAAAGAAACCAAAAAGAGTCTCCTTGCCGGCGCGATAGTTTTTAAGTTGCTGCTGATTAGCTGCCATCACTTGATCGATTAGCCCATCGATCTCTGCAGAGTCGCTAAGCTGAACCAGTCCTTGCGTTTCGATAATCGCTGACGCGCTCTTACCAGACTTGAACATCTCGACCAGCACATCTTTCCCTTGTTTGCCGCTGATCTTTTCCTCGTCGATGAGGCGTACGAGCTCGCCCAGGTCTTCCGCAGAAATGGGCGCAGAGCCGGCTGAAACGCCGGCGCTTTCGAGTTCGCGCTGGAATTCCGAGCGTATCCAATTTGCAGTTGTACGGGCGTTTCCGGAAACCTCTACGGCCTTCTCGTAGTAGTCTGCAAGCGAACGTTCTGAAGTCAATTGCGAGGCATCGGGAAAGGAAAGACCGTATTGCTCCATAAACCGGCGGCGGCGAGCCTCGGGCAACTCAGGCATCGTCGCGCGCACGCGCTCGACAAATTCATCGGAAACAATTAACGGCGGCAGATCCGGTTCCGGAAAGTAACGGTAATCATGCGCTTCCTCTTTGGAGCGCATCACCCGCGTTTCACCCGCACGTTCATCCCAAAGCCGCGTCTCCTGTTGCAGTCGTCCGCCGGATTCAAGCACACCAATTTGCCTGTTGACCTCAAACTCAATTGCCCGGTGCATGAAGCGAACTGAATTTAGGTTTTTCATTTCAACCTTGGTGCCAAACTTTTTGTCACCGATTCGTCGCACAGAGACATTGGCTTCACAACGAAGATTTCCCTTCTCCATGTCTGCCTCGGAGGCGCCAACCCACTGCAAAGCACGGCGCACGTGATTGACGTAGTCGTACGCCTCCCACGAAGAACGGAAATCCGGTTCTGTAACAATCTCTGCCAAAGGCGTGCCTGCACGGTTAAGATCGATATAGGAATAACGATCAATGTCGGGCAATCCCTCGTGAACGTTTTTACCCGCATCTTCTTCAAGGTGCAGCCGCGTGATCTTTATTTTTTTGCCCCGCCACTCAACCGGATGACCCGCCTCATCTCGCTCGGCTGTCATGATCTCCAGCTCGCCATTGGCGGAAAAGGGTTGGTCGTATTGTGAGATTTGATAACCCTTTGGAAGGTCTGGATAGAAGTAATTCTTGCGCGCAAAAATGGACTGGTGGTTTATCTGTAAGCCTAAAGAAAGCGCCGCGCGAGCCCCCAGCTCGATTACGCGGCGATTGAGGACAGGAAGCGCACCGGGCAAGCCCAGACACACCGGGCAGGTATTTCCATTGGGCTCATCCCCGAAGCGAGTAGAACAGCCGCAAAAGATCTTTGATTCAGTGCTCAGTTGCGCATGAATCTCCAACCCAATAATGGTTTCCCAACCATCGTGCATTAAAGTTTTAGGTTCTGCAGCAGTGTGCTATGGACTTTGTTTCGGGTTCAACTCACACTTGGAGTTGGAACGTGAGGTTACACGCACCTCTCACCTGCCGTCGCAGTTCCTTTAAGCGCGCCCGTCCTGCACCGCTGCTTCCTGCTGCTGCTGCCTCCGTCCCTTCAGGGTCTGAGCCATCCGGGCGGCGCGCCGGCTCGGCGCGCCTCATCTTCCAGTTCTCTCCACCGAGCACCAAGGCCCGCGCGAATCGCCGCCAGCTCATTGAAGCGTGTAATGAGTGCGCTGCGTTCGTACGTGAAATCATAGGGTTGTTGTGTGCCATAGGGTGCTACATCCGGGAAAGGATCATAGGGATCATTTGGATAGCCGTCACCATACGGTCCTGTCCGCGGGAAAGGATTGAAAATCCCCCGCTGGCGCCTTGCCCCGCGCCTGCGATCAACACGGCCGATCTGTGGTCCACTCCGCGGATCTACATACACCGGCTGGCGACGCGCATTAGGATAGTTGGACTGGCGGCTTTCTATATCCCCATATGAAATAAAAGGCCCGTTGCTCTCGAGGGTAGTAAATCCACCTGGGTCAGAAAATGAAACTTCGTCAAGTCTGGCGCGAGTGTAACCCAGTTCGGCGTCCACAGCTGCTATATCGGCTCTCAACGCCGAAGCTCGTCCTCGCCAGTAATGTTCCGTTTCCCTTCCGGCAATGCGCGTCTGTTCCAACTCTCGCCCGATCGATTCGCGCCTAACAGCGTCTCGCCTCCGCGACTCTGCGACTGAAGGTAACCCAAGCTGCCTTCTTCTACTCTCATAAGCGACCTCGCTTTCCCGACGCCGTTTCTTAGCCGGCTCAAGATCGCTATTTGTTATCGTTCGGCTTCCGCCCGGAACAACATCACTCTGAGCGTTCTCAAGGGACGCCGAGGCCGTATTAGAAGGTAATTCCGCGCGTTTTAAGAAACTTCCAGGTGATTCTCTATTAGCCCGCTCAGTTGCGGCAATATTGATAGCTGCCATCTGTAACGTTATTTGAATTCCCGGCGTAACTTCGTAAGTCAGCGTTGTGCGAGTTAGCACAAAGTTCGAGGGAATTTCGATGCGGCGTCCACCACGCATTACAACGGTGTAAGCACTGGCGCTTACCATTAGGAGAAGCGTTAGTAGAGACACAGACACAATTCGGCTTGTTGCGCGGATCACGTTTTGGAGATACATCGTAGTGACTACTCCTTTAATTCTAAATTTCCGTCCGCACGTCAACAGGGGATGCGCCTAGTATAACATTCGACGCAAAATCGCAACACACCGCCCAGTGTCCCGGGCGGACAATTTACGCGGCGCTCGCTCGCTTCATTGTTTTGCCTCAAAAAAGCCTTTGCAAACAGGCCGAAAGTTGATATACATCGCTTTGATCAGAGTCTGTTTCCTTGGGAATTTGAGGGCAGCCACTAATTTCTCGCGTCGCGGCTGCTTGGTGCTCAAACCTTCACAGAGGAGAAGTAGGACTAAACATGGCAAAGACTGTTGCTAAGATTATGGGTGTCGTGTTCATCCTGGC
This sequence comes from Pyrinomonadaceae bacterium, assembly GCA_046262375.1. GTDB lineage: Bacteria > Acidobacteriota > Blastocatellia > Pyrinomonadales > Pyrinomonadaceae > PSRF01. The sequence continues at coordinate 33,094 of JBHEMV010000016.1, read as the reverse complement.
GGGCGTCGTGGGTTTCGTCAATAACGATCTCATGGGTTTCCATTTGACTCCGTTTCACAATGCTGGGGTGCACATCGTTTCGGGCGTTATCGCGCTGTATTTCGGTTTCTCCGGAACCCTTCGAGGAGCGCGGCTCTTCGATATTATCTTCGGAGTTGTCTATGCAGGGCTTGGTGTGCTTGGCTTTTTGGCGGGAGGTCATCAGGGCCATCTTTCTGCTGGCGTCCCAGGCCCGGACGACGCATACATTCTGAAAGTGCTTCCCTCCATGCTGGAATTGGGCAAGAGTGATCACATGCTACACATCGTACTGGGCTTAGTCTTTTTAATCGGCGGGCTCATGACTAGCTCTGACCGAACTTGAGGTCACGATCTTTCTCGCGGCAGGTCTTTTTACCAAGAAAACCTAGCGCACCTATTACATTCTGGTGGCGGCTAAAAGTTTCAGGTTGCAAGGATGAGCTCGATAAGTAGCGCTATGGCGCCCGAGAGCTTTGAACCTTGCAACCTGAATTTGTTGCCGTCTTCAGAATTTGACTTGACTTCTTTTCGTTCCCCACGCTACCCGTAAGGACAATGGCGGCAACGTTCTCGCAGCAGTAACCGCGACGCAAATGATAGCGAGCCGTAAAGACGAGCGTGCCACCTTCCAAATAATCTTCTTCCCCCTCCACAGGCAGATCTGGGAGTCCTGGCTTCTTTCGGTAAGGGGCTGCACGTGCTCGTCTGGTAAAGTCGCGGCGCGTTCTGATTTTTGAATCGCCTCGCTTAGACACCGAGGACAAAAGCAATCCTGATCTTCTCCCGCGATTAATGAAATATGCGGCAAGCGCTCACACCAGCAGTGTTCCCCACTTTCCGGCCCACAAGTAAAGCTTCTCTGCACAGTTGGAACAATTCTTGTTTTGGAAAAACTTCATGGCCGTAGACGGCAATCGTTCTGCTAAATCAACGTTTAAAACTCCAAGCGTCGATACGCATCTGACGGGCCTGTCCAGGAGATCACTTCGGAATGGATGAGATGAGCCAAAAGCTCCGTGCCGTCGACCACTCTTGGGCCGGGACGAGCAAAGTAGGAGTTGGCATCCACAGCATACACACGGCCTTCACGGACAGCCGGAAGATCTGACCAACCAGTATAACTAACAAGCTGGTCCGCTTGTTCAATCACTTTTTCGAGGTTGAAGCCACAGGGAGTAATGATCAGAACTTCCGGCGCCCATTCCACAACGTCATCCCAGGGAATGCGTACAGAATCTTTACCCTCGCGCGAAAGGGCATCCACACCTCCCGCGAGTCTCACCATCTGCGGTACCCAATGGCCGCTGCAATAGACGGGATCGAGCCATTCCATACAGAACACACGGGGCCGGTGTGATAACCTACTTGTCACTGCCGCTATTTTTTCCAGCCTGGCACGGCCGTTTGCGATTAACTCGTCAGCCTCTCTGGTGCGGCCGGTCGCTTCGCCTAACTCGCGCACATTAGCGAAGATTTGTTCGAGCGAGTTTGGCGTCAACCAGAGGATTCGCGGCTTCTTGGGGAGCAAATTTAGCGCTTGCGATATTTCGGTCCCTGAGGGCGCGCAGACTTGACACAAGTCCTGCGTCAGGATCAAGTCCGGCGCGAGTTCTTGCAAGAGTTTCTCATCCACTTGGTAAAGGCTGTGTCCTGCTCGCATCCGCTCGGCGACCGCCACATCAATCTCCCGTTGATTCATTGTTTCTATGGGGAGAGTACTGCGAACGACGACAGGCTTTCCTTCAATCTCCACCGGGTAGTCACACTCGTGGGTGATTCCTACGAGCTGATCAGTTAATCCCAAAGCGCAGGCTATCTCAGTAGCGGAAGGCAGAAACGAAACGATCTGTTGTGATGTTTTCATAGTTTATATCCTTATACCGATTGTGGCTGAACCAGTACTTAGCCGGTAAAGACACTTATCATGCTGGCAATAAATCACGGAACCAGAAAGAGTTTCTTGAAACAGTTACGCCGATAGAAAACCTTACCGCCTCCGTGAAAATCGGTCCATCAAAGACAAAGGAATGAAACTCTCCGTTCTCGCCACATGGATCAACATCGACGGGAAGCGCTGAAACGAAAGCGTCATCAATTATTCTCCCCGCAAACGATCGGTCGAGCGCGTTTGAGTTCACACACGTGACGACCGCCTTGAATCCTAGTTCGATAAACTCTTTAATCAAGCGGGACGTGTCACGCTTCCACACAGGGAAAATGCCGCGCATATGGTGCCGCGCGAGGAACTGCTCGCGATAGGCTCTAATGTCTTCAAGAAAGAGATCACCAAATACTATCGAATCTATTCCCTTCCCACGGTACACTGAAAATGCCTCGCCCATCTTCGCCTCATACTCTTCATTGGTCGCGTCTTTCGAGATGAGAACCTGATGAAGCGGCAGCCTCAGGCTGGTCGCTTGCTTTTCGAGTAATTCACGCCTGACGCCATGCACACTGATTCGATCGTAATCACGTGTGACAGTTGTTAGCAGCGACGCGACGCGATGTTTTTGGCCTTTTTGAATCTCGTAGAGCGCGAGGCAACTGTCTTTCCCCCCGCTCCACGAGATCAATACTCGGGTATCAGCTGCGCCTTTAGCCGCTGCGGCATCTTTTCTACGTTCCGACATAACGATCAAAACCGAAGACTAATCCCGCCTCTTCCGACTACGCCGGGCGCGCGAAATCCATTCTCGAAATATTTCGCAGCGAAAAGATTGTCCGCTCCAGCGAACAGAGTAATCACCACTTGCTCGGATACCGATCGTTCATAACTGCCGAACAGATCCACCTTGGTGTAACCGGGAAACCTCAACTCCGCAGTGCGAAAGGGAAAGTCATTTTCGAACACCGGCGCAATGTATGCGCCGGTCCGATTCAAATCAAAGCTGACCAGGACCGATCGATAACGCTGATTCAAGCTCACACCGAGAAGATGCTTCGGAATCACGTATTGCGGTTGCGGACCGCGCGTCTTTACGAAGCGATCGCTGTTTGTGTAAGTGTATGAAGCTCGCCAGTCGGAGCCGCGAAACGGGGCGGCTTCGACGTAGGTTTCCACACCGCGCGAGATACCGCCGGGCTGGTTCTCGTAACCGCTGAATCTTCCCAAACCAAGTGGGTCAACGGTGAAACCTGTGAACGCAACCACACGCTGCAGGCGAGTATAGAAGTACGTCCCGCCGAATCGCGCCCGGTCGCGCGCCACGCGCTGGTCGAACCCTGCATCAACGCTGATTGACTGTTCCGATCGTAAAGTAGGATCGCCAAAGCGTGTGAAGCCCAAGCCGACGAAAGTACCTTGACCAAATCGCTCGAAAAGCGAAGGCGCACGAAAACCGTTACCCACGTGGGCCCGCAGTTTCGCGCCAACCGAACGGATGAAGTAAGTTACCGAGCCGTCGCCGGTTATAGATTTCTTCGGCGTAGTCGCGCTTAGGAATCCCGGACGATCCGCCGCGCGGATGCGGAAAAACTCGCCGCGCGCGCCAACCGAGATCTGCAATCGATCGCCCAGCAGGAAAAGCTGGTCCTGACCGAAAACAGCGAAAGTCCGCTGGCTGTCCGTCGTGTTGTTAACGGAACTGAAGGACGGCGTGAAAGATTGAAAGACTGATTCGCGTTCGAATTCGATTCCGGCCATCGCCAAATTCGCGCGTCCCACACGGAAGTTGCTCCGCGCATCGAGCGTGTCGGTGATTCCGTTGTTGACGCTGATGAATTCGAAATCGCCAAACGGATAGAAGGCTGCGAATCGAGGATCGATGCGCGGTCCATTGTAATTACGGCGGCGAGAGGATACGCGCTGGTACGCTATGCTGTAGGAAACGCTTTCGCTAACTTGTTGTGTGAATCGCACGGCTCCAACCAACAGCCGGATTCTCCGGCCCTGATCGGGATTGTTGAAGTCCGGGTGGAAGGATAGGCCAGCGATGGCCCGCGGGTAGCTGTTTCCAGTCGTAAATGCTCCCGGCAGGGCAAACGGACTATCATTCAGGCGTGCGTTGGCGGTGGTGCCGTAAAAACTGCCGCTGATCGTAATTGAGGGAGTAACGTCAAACTGGAATCTCCCTACACCAGCAGTGTTGCCGTATTGATCGTCCCCGTCGATTCCACGCCGAACGTCAAGACGCGTTACACCGAAACTGTAACCCGCACGTTTCCCAGCTCCTCCTGACCCCTGCAGCCGCCCACGAAACAGCCCCAGGCTCCCGCCCTCGAAGCCCGCTTCGAAGTGTGGCCGTCCCGATCCTATTTTGGGAAGCAAATTGATGACGCCCCCGATTGCGTTTGTGCCATAAATCGAAGACCCTGAGCCGCGCAGGATCTCCACTCGATCAAGGTCCGTCGGAAGAAGATCTGTTACCAGTGAAACGGCCGAACCATTGATGTCTGCTGAATCACGTACGCGCAATCCATCGAGAAGGATTGCTGTATCGAAGCTTCGCTGGCCGCGGAGACGTAGTGAGGTAATCGCCCCGAAGGAGCCCTGCTGCTGCACGCGCATGCCGGGAGTGCCTCGCAGAGCTTCTGCCAACGAAATCTCGCGCCCGGCTTCAATTTCTTGATCATTAACAACGGTAACTGCCTTCGACACTTCGTCTGCCCGCTGCGGCGTGCCTGTAGCTGTTATCACTACGCTTTCATTGATGGCTGCCACTTTGAGCTGTAGGTTAAGTTTTTCGGTCGTGCCCGCGTCCAAACGAATTTCCGGCGACACGAAGTCAGAAAAACCCGCAGCCCTGACTTCGATTAGATATTCTCCTACCTTGAGATTATCAAACTCGAAAGTTCCGGACTGATCTGATTTAGTCGATCCTTGCCAACCCCCTCGAGACCGCAGACGGATGTCTGCGCGTACAACCTTTGCCCCTTGTTCATCGCTTATTATTCCCTGAAGCGAGGCCGCGCTCTGCGCAAACATACTCGCGGGGAAACAAAGCAAAACCAGGATCAGTCTTAGACTAGTTAGAATTTCAGTTTTTCCGTTGGTCCTTTCACAAACAAGTATTTCGTTTTTCATCTTTAGCTTCTCCTGCCCGTCGCAGTGCGAGCTGAAATTGAAGCGACTCCAAGATGTCCTGACTTGCGGATATGATTCGTGTAGCGTCGACCGAAGTCGGCTGCATGAATCGCCTTTGCTCATTGCCTTCCCAGACAAGTTTGATCCCGTCCAGTGGCTTACCGAGAGCTTCGTGACCGCCTACAGTTGCGCGGGCAGTGGCGGATTTTGACCGCCTTCCCTTGAGCCGTCGCTCGGGTTGATTGAGAGAAAGAGCAGGCAAGATGCCTGCGCCCCCAGGTTGTTCCCAGTTGCTCCTGGGTTATCGGCGCGCTTCGTGCGCCGGAGTGATGCGTGGCGCACCGGAAAGAGGGTGCGCGTCCACTAGAACCTTGATTTCCAAAACTTCGCTTAAAAGTTCTTCCGTCAAAACTTCGTGGGGTTTGCCGGCGGCGATCAGGTGCCCGCTTTTCAACAGTACAACGCGATTGGCAAATTCCGAGGCCAGATTAATATCATGAGTAACGATAACTGCCGCCGTGGCGCGCCCGTCGCAATGCGCTCGCACAAGCTTGAGCATCGAAGCTTGATGCGCAAGGTCCAAATTGGCTGTCGGCTCGTCCAGCAAAAGAATTCCGGCTGTGGTCGCAAGAGCGCGCGCCAAAACCGCGCGTTGACGCTCGCCTCCCGATAATTCGTTCATCAGACGCGCGCTGAAATCTTCCAATTCAGTCTCGCGCAACACCTCGAAGGCGATCTCCAGATCGCGTTTCGATTCCCAGCCCCACGTGCCCGGTCCTGACCACGGGTACCGACCACCAAGCACGTACTCCAATACCGAAACTGGAAAAGCCAACAAGGCCTCCTGCGTTACTACCGCAATGCGCCTGCCGATAGCTCTGCGCGCGTAGGAGTTAAGCGGCTTTCCGTCCAGGAAGATTTCCCCTCGCGAAGGCTGAATCGCGCCATTCAATGCGCCCAAGAGTGACGATTTGCCGGCGCCGTTTGCACCGACGATGGCCGTCATATCTCCCGGGGAGACACGCAACGAAACGTTTACAACAGCCTGTCGCGTACCGTAATCGATGCTTACATTTCGCGCTTCCAGCATCTCTAATCGTGTCCTTACGATTGTTTAGGGGCGGCGCGTTTTCCGGAGCCTCGTGCGCCAAAGGATTACGTTCAAATAAATACCCGATAGCGCTGACAAACACGCCAGGGCCGATACTGCGACGAGCAGTGGAACCTGCAAGCTTCCCGCAAAAAAGTAGAAATGTGCCTGGCGAAAATACCTGGTCAAAATGGCTGGCGGCGGGGTTTTCATCACTTCTCCTGTCTCTGCGTTAATCAGCACTGAATCCGCGCCCATGCCTCCAACAGCTTGATAAACCGGACGACCTTCCCGCATCAGCAGAGTCAAAGCAGTCGTCGGCAGTTTTCTCCCCGCAAACTCATCGGCACGTTGCAGAGCCTCTGCTGGCGTAATTTGCACACGACCAGGTGCTATGCTTTCAATCTTGCCGCCATCTACCGCATTGGGCCACGCGTACAGCAATCCGCTTGACGCCCATGCCAACACCGGAACGGCTATGATCAATCCGAGCCAGATATGCGCGCTGTAGACAAAAGATCTCATAGAATTTGGTGTCCGCGCTCACCTCTAGAACCGTGTGGTCTCAACAAGGCCAGGTTAATAACTTGCGCTAGCGTCGCTTCAGCAGGTAAATAAACAACGGCGCGCCAATCAACGCCGTGATCGCGCCGACGGGAAGTTCGCGAGGCGCAATCACAGTGCGCGCCAGAGTGTCCGCGACAACAACAAACGATGCGCCTGCAAGCGCAGCCGCCGGAATCGTCAAACGGCTATCGCCACTCGTGGACATGCGCACCAGATGCGGCACGACGAGGCCGACATAGCCGACCGAACCGCTCAACGCAACGGAGACGCCGACAAGCAGACTGGCCGCCAGAAATACTTGTAAACGCACACGTTCAACTTCGACGCCTAGATCAAAAGCGTCACGCTCGCCAAGCATCAGCAGATTCAACTGACGCGCTCTGAATGTCAGCGCAGCGACCCCAGCAATAGTCGAAACGACAGCGATCCAGAGCGAGCCGGATGCGGCTTGGGAAAGATCACCGAGTAACCAAAATGTAAACGAGCGTATGCGCGTTGCATCCATCAACGTTGTGATGAAAACAATCACCGAAGATTGAAACGTCATGACGATCACACCGGCCAAAATTAATCTCTCCGGCGATGCTCCTGCGCGACCGCGCGCCAAACGATAAACGATGAAGGTTGCGCCGAGTGCACCCGCGAATGCCATGACTGGGCGAGTCCACTCATTCGAGTCGAAGAACACGAGCGCAACCATCGTTCCGACCGCGGCACCATTTGAAATGCCCAGGAGATAAGGCTCGGCAAGCGCATTGCGAAGAAGAGCCTGATAACTTGCGCCCGCCGCCGCGAGAGATGCACCGACCGTCGCCGCGAGCAAAATACGAGGCAAGCGTATGTCAAATAGAATGGCGCGCTGCGTAGACGTCAAGGCGCCCGAGTTGGCTCCTCCCGTGAAAAGCGCGCGGAGCGCATCAACCAGAGGCAAGCGCTCGCTGCCTAGAGTCGCCGCGACGGTGGCGAGGGAGATCAGCATGACAGTGAGCGCACCACAAACGACGAGTGTTTTCCGCAACGTCGCGCGCGCAACATGGGCCGGCCGCGCGGCATTACGACTTAGAGTTGCGGCTTCTTTGTTCAAGCTGCTGCTCACTTAAAGGCTTTCGGGTGAAGCGCGTGGGCGATCTGCTCCAAACCGTCGACAAGCCGCGGCCCGGGACGTGTTAAAAGATCGCCATCGATTAAATAAACACGTCCGTTCTGTACGGCAGGAGAATTTCTAAGCGCCGCTGCCACGTTCGTATTCGCCGCCGCCCCCATCGCGTCTCCGGAAAGCATGATTACAGCTTCGGGGCGCGAGGCGAGCGCCCTCTCATCGCTCAATCGTGGCCATGCCGCATGAACGTCCGAAGTCACGGAACGTCCGCCAGCGCGCTCGATCAAATTCGTCACGAACGAGCTCCTTCCGGCTGTATAGAGCGGCTGCCCGGACAATTGGAAAAAAACGGACACGGGCGCGAGCCCGGCTACAGCGCGCTCAACTGTTTCAGATCTGGCACGCAACTGCTTCACTAATTCGGCAGCAGCAAGAGACTCATTTAAGAGATCGCCGACGCTTATGATTGAGCGAAACACACCTTCCAGGTCACCAGGGTCTGTCACATAGACGGCGATATCATGCTCATCTAACTGCTTTGTAAAAGCTTCCAACTGCGAGGCTGTCGAAACGAGTACGAGCTGTGGGCGAAGCGCGAGTATGCGTTCAATGCTCGGTTGCAGTGTGTCGCCGACCTTTTCGACGTTCTTCGCCTCCGGCGGATAATCGCAAAAAGTGGTGTTGCCTACCAAGCGATCCCCCGCACCAACCGCATAAACGATTTCTGTCAGATTTGGAGCTAACGAAGCGATGCGTTCGATCTTTGCCGGAATGCTTACTTTTCGTCCCGCCTCATCAACAAAGTCACGGCTAGCGGACGCAGTTTTTAAAGATGCCGGAGGGGATGAAGATGAGCACGCGACGAGAATGAGGATGAGGACGAAGATCGGGGGCAGAAGAAGGAGAGCCTTCGCAGTTCTTTTTAAGGTAAGGTTTTTTGAAAAGTCGCGTAATAACAAAAGTCCCGCCGATCTCTGGTCCTCGCGAAAAGGAAACAGGCGGTCGGCGGGATCCTACATGCTCAAGAAACCCGTGCGGCCTGAACGCCTTTCCGCGAAGCGTTCAAAAGCTGCAAAGCGTCCTGGGCAGGTCTCCTGGCTTAAAGAATTACCGGATTACTACTCTGAAAGAAGTAACCAGCAGTCTCATCACAGTGGCGCGACCGCACGGGATTTTCACCCGCTTCCCTATTCTCCCCATCTACCGGGGCACCCAGATGCTTTCAATACAAAGAACATTTCAAAATCGACGCGGACGGTATCACGCGTTTGATGCGGCTGTCAAATATTGCGGGCTCCTACCCAGCAGCCATTTAACTTTGCCGTCCTATTTGTCGTCAGGTAAGCTTGGCCGAATCCCAAACGCTGAAAGGGAGCAATTTCCTGGCATGATTAAGACTGTGGAATGGACCAATGAAGGTGTACGAATGATCGACCAGCGTCTCCTGCCCAACGAGGAGAAATACCTGATGCTGCGCTCGTACGAAGAAGTGGCTGAAGCGATAAAGAAGATGGTTGTGCGTGGTGCCCCGGCGATCGGAGTTTCTGCAGCTATGGGTCTGGCTTTGGGCGCAAGTCAGTCAGTGGGTACCTCAGTTGCGGACCTGGAAGATGACTTTGACTATATGTGCCAGGTAATGTCAAAAACGCGCCCCACGGCAGTAAATCTTTTCTGGGCCATCGAGCGTATGCGGGCAACGTTTGCCCGCGAAAAGAGCAACACTCAGGAAACAGAACAGATCAAAGCGCATCTGGTTGAGGAAGCCCTTAAAATTTTCCACGAAGACATTGACGCTAACCGGGCGCTTGGCCGGTTTGGCTCAGAGCTAATTTCCGATGGAGACACGGTGCTTACGCATTGCAACGCTGGTGCACTCGCCACAGCCGGCGATTATGGAACGGCGCTTGGCGTGATCCGCGGGGCCCGCGATGCCGGAAAGCGTGTGGCTGTGATTGCCGATGAGACCAGGCCATTTCTACAGGGGCTCAGGTTAACAGCCTGGGAACTAGCAAAGGACAATATTCCTGTCACCGTGATTACAGACAACATGGCTGGTCACGTGATGAAAAGCGGCAAGGTAGACTTAGTGGTAGTGGGAGCCGATCGAATTGCCGCGAACGGTGACGCTGCAAACAAGATTGGGACATATATGGTGGCCGTCCTTGCCCGTAGGCATGACATTCCGTTTTACGTCGCTGCCCCGATCTCGACGCTAGATCTTTCGCTCAAAACAGGTGAGGAAATTCCGATTGAAGAGCGCGACAGCAAGGAAGTGACGCACATGGGAGAACAGCAACTCGGACCGGACGGAGTGGACGTACAAAATCCTGCGTTTGACGTCACGCCCAACGAATTGATTACGGCGATTATTACCGACAAAGGTATTGCTCGAGCGCCTTACGTAGATAGTTTGCGGGAATTGGCTGGAACCATTGCGGCGGCCTCGAATGGGTAATAGATCTTCACCCTAACATCAACGTCCTGCAAAGCGGCTGGTTTTCCACCAATCAATAGTGAGTTGTAATCCTGTTTGTAAGTCGACCGCGGGTGTGAAGCCGAGAAGATCGCGCGCGCGTGAAATATCTGCCAGGCTGTGTCGAACGTCCCCTGCCCGTGGTTCTGTGTAGTCCGCCCGTACATCAGGTCTGTCTGTAAGTTCTTTTAGTTGGTCCAACAGCTGATTCAGGGAAACTCGCACACCGTTTGCTATGTTAATGATTTGGCCTACTCCCCTGTTGCTCTCGGCGGCCTTCAAGTTTGCTTCCACCACGTCAGCAACATAAGTGAAATCTCGAGATTGTTCACCGTCACCGTAGATTACAGGAGTTTCGCCGCTCAGGAGGGCGCGGATAAAGCGCGAGATGACGCCGGAATATTGAGAGCTCGGGTCCTGACGCGGACCGAACACGTTGAAGTATCTTAATGAGATCGTCTCCAACCCATAGACACGACTGAAGACCTGGCAGTAATACTCGCCCACAAGTTTTGCCACGGCATAGGGCGAGAGTGGCTCAGGGAGCATACTCTCAGTCTTGGGAAGCGTCGGCTGATCGCCGTATGCTGAACTCGAAGCTGCGTAGACTATGCGCCTGACTTTCTTCTCCCGCGAAGCCAAAAGAAGAGAGAAAGTTGAGTCGACGCTGGCGATGTGGGTCTGACGCGGATCATCAACTGAGCGCTGAACTGAGGGGATGGCAGCCTCATGGAAAACCAGCTCGACATCTTCGAGGGCCCGGCGCAGAGATTTCTCATCGGCCAGACTGGCCTGAATGAACTCTAATTCCCCGTCTATTCCCTCCAGGTTCTCGCGATAACCGGTGGACAAGTCATCGATGATCCGCACTCTCGCGCCGGCGGCAGCCAGCGCCGTTACTATGTGTGAACCAATGAAGCCGGCTCCTCCGGTTACGAGAGCTATTCCTGTTAAGGCCATAGAAGGACCTAAAGCTTTCTGGTCATCGGATTATCCTGAGTCTGCCGTGTAAGCCAGTCGATAACCGCTATCGGCCGACTCCCACATACTCGAATCCAAGCTCCCGCATGTCTTCGGGATCATAGATGTTCCGCAAGTCCGCAATTTTCGGAGACCTCATTAGATCGCGAATACGGCGCATATCGAGAGCACGAAACTGGTTCCATTCCGTTACAAAAACGAGCGCATCGGCATCGGTCGCGGCTGCATATTCATCGTTTGCATAGTTGACTTCGGGAAGCACTTCGGCCGCCTCGATCATAGCGACTGGATCGTAGGCTCGCACGTTTGCACCACTTTTCAGCAAGCCCTTGATGATATCAATGGCCGGCGCTTCACGCATGTCATTTGTTTCCGGCTTAAAAGCGAGTCCAAGGATCGCAATAGTTTTGCCTTTAAGATCACCCACAAGCTTCTCAATCTTCGGCAGCATTGCCCGCCGCTGCCGGCGATTCACCTCAATTACCGCGTCAACGATCAATGACTCGCAACCAAACTGACGTGCTACCGACGCAAGAGCCTGAGTGTCCTTCGGAAAACATGATCCACCAAAGCCGGGTCCCGGATGAAGAAATTTGCTGCCGATGCGACGGTCCATCCCGATAGCCTTGGCCACGTCGTGCACATCGCAACCGATGCTTTCGCAGAGACCAGCGATTTCATTGATGAACGAGACTTTCGTAGCCAGAAACGCATTCGCTGCATATTTGGTGAGTTCCGCAGCCTCCAGAGAAGTCAAAACAAAGGGAGCCTCAATTAGATAAAGAGGCCGATAAAGGTCGCGCATGATTGCGATTGCCTCCTCGTCACGGGTTCCTATTACGACCCGATCCGGACGCATGAAATCATTAATCGCCGCACCCTCACGTAGGAATTCCGGATTAGACACGATGCCGAAATTCACACGAGTTTTAAGCTCTTCGCGTATCAGATTGCGAAGATATTCACCGGTCCCGATTGGCACGGTGGACTTTGTGACAATGACCTTGTAACCATTCATGTGTTTCGCCACAGACCGGGCCGCAGCTTCAACAAAACTTAGATCAGCGGAACCATCGCTTTTCGGTGGGGTACCTACTGCCAGGAAGATTACCAGCGCTTCTTCCACGGCCTGTTTGATCTCTGTGGAGAATCGGAGGCGACCAGACTGTATGTTCTTGGTTACCAATTGCTCCAGCCCTGGTTCATAAATGGGCATCTCTCCGGAAGCAAGCCGCGCAATTTTTTCAGAATCGATGTCGACGCAAGTAACGTCAACCCCGAATTCCGCGAAGCACGCGCCTGTCACCAGGCCGACATAACCCGTGCCGATCACCGCTATATGCATTGAGATTACCTTTAGGTACCGAGGAGGGAATGTTCGATACATGCAAAACCTTGCGGGTCACGAAATATCGTCGCGTGACTCCGCAAGGTTATGCAGGATTGACCACGGCGCCTGGGGCGGCGCTGCAGTATTTTTCCGAACGATGCAATCGATCTGTTACCTGGTCGGGCTGATTACGATCGGATTGCCGCCGAAGTTAAAGTCGTTGTCCCTGTTTGACGCAAAAATGATAGCTGCGATAGCACCGCCGGCAGCCAGCAGCAACGCGGCTAATGCGCCACCACTAAGCCCCCGTTCCGGACAGGGAGTGGCTCCGCAGCCAGGCTGCGCTGGTGTAGCAGCTGTAGCGCTCTCACCTGCGGCGACTTGCTTTACAGCTCCGCCAACGCGCAACTGCGCAAGACCGGAATGAGTTGTTAGGGAGGTAATGCCCTTGACAACATTTACTGTAAACGAAGTTGCCTGGCTACCATCGACTACCACGGCACCATCCTTGGTCGTGAAGTTAACAGTAGTACCGGCCACAATTGAGACGTGAGCGGTGCCATCCTCGAGCAATCCCATGATGGTCTTTTCCGTGAAGCTCAATCTTAGGCTGGAATTAGGCGCCAGTTCAACGCGGCCCAACTTACTAAGGTTCACAGTGGCCACACTCTTGGCGGCAGTTGTGATTACGCTATCCGAAAACACTGTGCCTCCAGAAAGCGCGTTCTCGCCGTTCACCATCACCGTGCCGGAGACTGACAACTCTCCCGATGCGGCTTTTGCTGCGGGCGACGCCAAAACTACCATTGAGTAAACACTCAAAATGGCAAATGCCACACAGGCCGCTATAGGTTTGCGGCTCCAAGTTTTGCTGATCATTAGTTTCCTCCCGTATTGTGGAACAATTTCTTAATTGCGTGCCGCGACGGCCAGAAATTCGTGCTGAGGCGGAATCGTTTCTTCAATTTCGCCTCGTTACCAGTGCAAGTTAAATGCTTAAGTGCCGTCTGCAAAGCAAAAACACTCGGCTCTTATTACATGAACGAAGGCACTCTGTCAACATGCATTTAGCCAGTTTTGCCACAAAACTGTGCTTTTTTGTGTTGGCCGAGAATTTACCACTATGGGGAGATGCTGTCCAGACTTTTTTACCGAAATCACCAGTATCGCTAAACAAATTCCCCGATAGATGTTTGTTGCACAACTATCAATGATCAGTTCGCACGCCTGGCCTCCCGGTAGGTGCGTCGGTTCTGGACTTTCCAGATCGATTTAACGCTTCACGGCGTGGTAACACGTCGAGCCCGAGTCATCGCTTTTACTCTGGAACTGGGTGGGGTCTCTCCCGAATTAGCAGCATTATCGACATTATGATTGGCTTTCTGCATCAATTCCGACTGCTCGTAAGGGTCTAGCCGCGCGAAGACGTAGAAGGACTCACCCGAGCGAATTAATCCGAGATACCTGAAAGTGGTTTGCAGAACTTCCCCGATTTTGAGTGTTTTGGATCTTGGAGGTCTCTCAAAGAGCAGGCCCAGTTCACTGGCCGTAACGGCTTCGAGTTCAGGTATATAGTCGTTTTGACTCTCGTTGGCAATTTGTATTGCCATTTGTCGCAAAGCACGTATACGGTTTGAATTCCGGTGGTAATAGGTGACGCTTACCTCGTGTCGACTGGCTCGATCATCGACGACCTCCTGCTCATTACGGAGGTATCCAAGATACGCGCGAACAACGGGTCCGAATTGCTCGTCAGACCCACTGTTCTGTGCGGAGCTAACGGAACTCAGGCACAGGATCAATAACGAGCTTGCGAAACCGCAGCAAAATAATCGATAGCCGGCAATATTTGGCTCTCTAAAACTCATACTCTAAAGTAGCCGCGATTTCTCCGAAACTGATTGACGAAGACTGTCCCAAGCCTGGATCAGACTCCGTTGCGCCCTTGTTTCAGCAATGTTACATTGATCTTTAATTTGGAGTAAGTCGGGATGGCTCAAAACTCCTTGGAAAACACTCTTACCGCGAAAAAAGTAGCGCTCGGAATCAGCGGAGGCATCGCGGCATTTAAAGCCGCTGAGGTTCTCCGCGGACTGCAACGCGCGGGCTGCACGGTAAGAGTGGCGATGACAAAGCGGGCTTGCGAGTTTATTCAGCCCCTAACTTTCCGGGCGCTATCGGGTTCGCACGTCGTCGTCGACGATTACGCGGCAGACAATCCCGATCCTATTGCCCATATAACATTTTCACAGAGCGTAGATCTATTACTGGTTGCCCCCGCCACTGCCAACATAATTGCTAAATTCGCAAACGGAGTCGCTGACGATTTTTTGACTTCGACTTACCTCGCATCCACCTCGCCGGTTCTTATTGCGCCCGCGATGAATAGCTCAATGTGGCATCATCCGGCAACGCAACGAAACTTGCAGCTGCTCAAGTCGGATGGAGTTTATGTGATTGAGCCCGATGAAGGGGAAATGGCGTGCGGGACTATCGGACCAGGACGGCTGAGTGAGCCGGAAAAAATTGTGGCTGCAGCGTTGGACATTCTGAGAAACTCCGAAAAGCCAGGCACGCGCGATCTCAGCGGAGAACACCTTCTCATTACCGTCGGCGCGACTCGTGAGGCAATCGATCCAGTACGTTTTCTTTCCAACAATTCTTCAGGCAGGATGGGCTTCGCTATCGCGGAAGCGGCAAAAAGACGCGGCTCGAACGTTACCGTTATTGCGGGAAACACTACCGCCGCCACTCCCGATAACATTCCAATTATCAGGGCTTACTCCGCTGAGGAAATGCACCGCCGAGTAATGGAAAAGATTTCGCAGGCTTCTGTCTTTATCGGTGCAGCAGCTGTGGCTGATTACCGTCCGGTTGCGCGTTCGTTGCGAAAAATCAAGAAGACTCAATCTACGTTGGCTCTGGAACTGGAAAGAACGACAGACATATTGCAGGAGGTCGCGAGCGCAAACCAGGACAAATTGTTAGTGATTGGATTTGCCGCTGAGACCGAAAACATTCTGGGGAATGCGCGAGAAAAGTTGCGTTCGAAGAATCTGGATGCGGTGGTCGCAAACGATGTCACGCGCAATGGTGTTGGCTTCGACACTACAACAAACGAGGTCACAATAATTAGCCGTGACCGGAAAGCCCCGATTCACGTACCGCTATTACCGAAGACGAACGTCGCTAACATTATTCTTGATGAAGTTGTCCGGCTTCGTGCTCGGATGAAGTCTTCTGCATCCGCTCAGCCAGTTTTTCGCAGGCCAGGGAAAGCTTAGTTCAAGCGGCAATCCATTTCGTTTTCATGCTAGAACTCCAGGATGCTAATGGATTCTAAACCCATAACGCGCGAGCTTCTCTCACTGATAAGAGACACGCGAGAACAACTCATTTACTTCCAGGAATTGGGAGTAGAAAATCTCGAGACAAAGTTACCGCGCGACGGCAGGTCAAAAAAAAACGTTCCCCCCGATCAGGCAGAGATGCGGCAACAGTTTTCGCCGGTTCCTCCCAATCGTGCAAATTCCGGTGTCGCGGCGAGCGCGGTCGTTACCCAACGAATCCCATTAGCAAAGAAGCCGCCGCCGGCCATCGCCTCCACACCTTCGGATACGTTGTTTGGAGACTTGGGGCCAGCTCCGGTCACAATTGAGAAGTCCTCGGAGAGCTTTGAGCAGATCTGGTCCGATATTGGAAACTGTATCCGCTGCCCTCTTCATCAAGGTCGGACCAACATCGTGCACACCGAAGGTAATCGCCGGGCGCGGCTGATGTTTATCGGTGAAGCGCCCGGTGCTGATGAAGATGCGCAGGCACGTCCTTTCGTGGGACGCGCCGGTCAACTTCTCACGAAGATCATCGAAGCTATCGGATTCAAGCGGGAAGAAGTTTTGATTGGCAATGTTAACCGTTGCCGCCCTCCGGCAAACCGGCCGCCAACCCCGGAAGAAGCGTCGATCTGTAAACCCTTTTTGCTGCGTGAAATCGCAGCCGTTCAGCCTGAAGTTATCGTCGTTCTGGGAAATACGGCGATGAGAAATCTTCTGGACATTAAGCAGGGAATAACGAGAGTACGCGGGCAGTTTCAAGACTACCAGGGCGTAAAGGTCATGCCCACTTTTCATCCGGCCTACCTGCTTCGGGATCCATCCAAGAAACAGGAAACGTGGGAAGATCTTAAAAAGGTCCGTGACTACCTCGAAACTACGCCGAAGCGAGATTAGTGCACCACCGCGCCCAGCATTCAGAGACTTTTGCAATTTTCGATTTCGCGTTACCTTCTGACGCGTGCAACATCGTTTAGAATCTTCACGCAAAGATTCACCAAACAACCACCAGCTAAATCCTTCTAGTCCAACTGACGGCGTGCAGTCTCTCTATGCTGAGGTCGCTGTTCCCGTCCACGTTTACTCTACCTTTACTTATCGACTTCGCGTTTCCATGCGACAGATTGCCGAGCCCGGCTCGCGAATTGTTGTCCCGCTCGGTCGAAAGCTCGTCACCGGTTACATAGTAGCGTTGAGCGATAACGTCGGTTCGGGAACGAGCCTTCAAGAATCCGAGATCAAGGACGCTGAAGAAATTCTTGATCTCATTCCACTCGTGACACCGGAGCTTCTGGAACTTACGCGCTGGGTTGCTGAATACTACCTGGCCCCGTGGGGCGAAGTGATCAAGGCCGCACTTCCCCCCGGTATCAGTCCCACTATGGAACAAGTTTTCTCTATCACAGCCAGGGGCCGCGCCGAGCTAAGCAAGCAGCAACTGGGCCGCACCCCAAACACGAGACAGCGGTTGCTTCAATTGGTAAGCGAGTCAGAAGAGGTCAGTCTCGCTGCCGTTTCAGACGAGATTACAAGTGCGCAGGCCACCAGGGTAGCGCGGGAACTCGAACGTGATGGTCTATTGGCAATGACGCAGCGTCCGCGCAGTGGGTTCGTTAAAGCAAAGTATCAACGACGGGTTCGCTTGATGAATGGCTTTGATAACGCCCAGGCTGAAAAGGGACGTAAGTTTAGTGACGCGCAGCTTAGAGTTATCGAGGCACTCAAAGATCAAGAGTCCCTCGCTCTCCCGGAATTACTAACCGGCGCCAAAGTTAGCCTTTCTTCAGTGCAGACATTGCAGACGAGAAAGATAGTAGAGGTTTTTCAGGAAAGGTTACGCCGGGATCCGCTCCCGGAAGCCACTTTTGAGCAAACCATTAATTATATCTTGACGAGAGAGCAGGAGAAAGTTTTAGCGGAACTCGATGAGCCTTTGCGAGCTCACACTTACGCGCCGTTCCTTCTCCATGGTGTTACTGGCAGCGGCAAAACCGAAGTCTACATTCGCGCAATGCGCGTAGCCCTGCAACTTGGCCGGTCGGCGTTAATGTTAGTACCAGAAATTGCGTTGACGCCCGTCTTTTCACGACGTTTAAGAATGCACTTCGGTGACCGGGTGGCAATATTCCATTCCTCGTTATCGAGGGGCGAGCGTTTCGACGAATGGACGCGCGTCAGAAACGGTGAAGCACGAATAGTTATTGGCACTCGCTCGGCGGTCTTCGCGCCCATAAAAGATCCTGGCCTCATCATCGTCGACGAAGAGCATGAATCAACCTATCGACAACAGGATTCGCCCCACTACAACGGACGTGACACGGCAATTGTACGCGCGCAGAAGGAGTCCGCAGTCGTTATCCTGGGATCGGCAACGCCCTCACTCGAATCGTTCCACAACGCGAGCACCGGCAAGTATGGATACCTGGAACTGCCGAACCGCCTGGGCAACAGGCCTATGGCCGAAGCAGAGATTATCGATATGCGCACCGTGTTTGTTCGTTATAAGAAACCAAGGGTTTTTTCGGATGAGTTGATTGAGGCAATTCAGCAGACCCATCACAAGAAAGAGCAATCGATAGTTCTATTGAACCGTCGCGGCTACTCCAGTTTTGTACTGTGTCGTTCCTGTGGGGAGAGCATCCAATGTCCCAACTGCGACGTGACCCTGACCTATCACCGAAGCGAAAAGGTCATCATCTGTCATTACTGCAACCATCGCGAGGCTGCTCCCTTAAGGTGTCCAAGCTGCGATGGGAAATATATTTACTACCTCGGCGAAGGCACAGAGCAGATTGAAGAGAAACTTAAGAAGCTCTTCCCCACCCTTCGTATCGCGCGAATCGACCGAGACACAACTTCGCGTCGCCGTTTGTTTGAAAAATCACTTCTGGATTTCAGTGAGGGCAAAATCGACATGTTAGTGGGCACGCAGATATTGGCTAAAGGACACGATTTTCCTAACGTCACGTTGGTGGGGGTAGTGTCCGTGGATGCCGGCCTCGCCTTGCCGGATTTCCGCGCTGCCGAAAGAACCTTCCAGTTGCTAACGCAGGTGGCCGGGCGCGCCGGGAGGGGCGATCGCGCGGGTAGAGTTTTAATCCAGACGTATCATCCGTATCATTACGCCCTGAAGCACGCCCGGGCTCAGGATTATGCAGGGTTCTATCACGAGGAGATTCGGCATCGGCAGAATCACACCTATCCACCCTTTGTCGCGCTTGCCTCGCTGTTGGTTCATGGTGCTGATATTGTTCGAGTAAGGTCCGACGCAGTTGAACTTCGCAAAGAGTTGGATCGAGCCAATGCTGAGCGCACAGCACGAGTTCTGGGCCCAGCTCCGGCGCCTCTTGCGAGGCTGAAAGGGGAGTATCGCGTACAGTTGTTAATCAAGTGTCGGAACCGGCATCAATTGCGAAAAATTATTGCCGATGCTCTCAAGGGCCTCAACGAACGAAAGGTCAGTGTCCGCTCGATAAACGTGGAAATCGATCCGGTATCGCTAATGTAAACTTCTGCTCGTTTGCTGCGACGCAAACCTGGCTGTGCGCAAAGGCTGAAAGCCTGCAAAACTCTTTGCGTTAGATTTGCTGCTATGAAACTCTCAGAATTGGCAGTTTTGACCTCAGCAAAAGTCGAGAGCGACTCCGCCGAAATGGAGATTACCGGCGCCGCAGGCCTCGATGATGCAGCTCCCGGTCAGGTTACTTTTTTAGCCAACCGCCGCTATACGCCAAAGGTAAACACCACTAAAGCGTCCGCAATTTATCTTTCGGAAGACGCGCGGATCGATAGAAAGATTTCGATTTTGCGCGCCAGGGATCCCTACCTCGCCTACACGCGAGCCCTTCGTTTGTTTTGTCCCGAACCGGAGTTTGCTCCATTCATCCATGAGTCAGCGGTAATCGACCCTTCGGCTAAAGTTGCGAAGAACGTGTGGATTGGGGCGTGCTCAGTGATTGGTCCTTCAAGCCAGATCCATGAAGGCGTTCGCATCCATCCAAATGTGACGATTTACGAGGGAGTGACGATTGGAAACAATTCAATAATTCATTCAGGCGCCGTCATTCGTGAGCGCTCGCAGCTTGGGGAACGGGTAGTGATCCACAATAACGTCGTCGTCGGTTGCGATGGATTTGGTTATGCCAAAGACGAACAACGTCATTGGCTGAAAATTCCTCAAACCGGTCGGGTGGTTATCGAGGACGACGTTGAAATCGGCGCTGGAACCACAATAGATCGTGCGTCGGTGGGAGAATCCCGCATTCGTCGTGGAACGAAGATAGACAATCTGGTCCAGATCGGCCACTCATGTACTGTCGGCGAGGATTCTTTGCTATGTGCTCAGGTTGGACTTGCCGGAAGTTCGCACATTGGCAGTCGAGTAATCCTCGCCGGCCAGGCTGGCGTCGCCGGGCACCTTACGATTGGTGACGACGTCGTGCTTACTGCCAAGAGCGCAACCAGCCATGATGTACCGGCGGGGAAAGTTATTTCAGGAATTCCGGCTTTCGATAATCGCGTTTGGCTGAAATCGATTGCGGCGTTTCGTCGATTGGGCGAGATGCAGCGAAGAATTAGAGAACTGGAGAGAAAGCTTGAAGAGCTGCTTGGCAGGAAGAGCGGGGGCATGCCCCCTTCCCAACCCTGAGCTGATCTGAGTTGAATCGTGGATACCGCAGATTGATTGCTTCTTTAATTTGAGAATTTCTCCAGGACTAAAAGAACATGATCAAGTCAAGAAGCATCTCAGGTTAGGGGGCATGCCCCCGCTTCTTAAGCATGGACTCAGCTAAGTAATTGCCCCACCGTCAACGATTACAACTTCCCCGTTCATAAAACTGTTGCGATCGCTCACCATGAATGCAGCATATTCCGCGAGTTCTTCCGGGCGTCCCAGCCGGCCGGCTGAAGCCCAGAAGTGATGCATCTGTAACAAGCGTTCGGGGAGTGCCTGCGCCAACTCGGTATCAAATATTCCGGCGGCGATTGCGTTTACCTTTACCCCAAAGGTGCCTGCCTCACGGGAAAGGCACTTCGTGAATCCCACCATCGCGGCCTTGGAAGTTGCATAGTGGACCGCCGTGGGTAGTGCTCTCAATGCGCCGATGGACGTGATGTTGAGAATACTTCCAGCCCGCTGTCGAATCATCTGCTTGTAAATCGGTTTGGTGACGGCAAACAAGCTACCGACATTTGTATTGATGACCTCGTCCCATGCGCGATCGGTGGTGGTGGCGAAATTATCGCCGCGATTGATAGCGGCGTTATTGACAAGGATGTCGATGCCACCCCATTTCTCCACAATCTCCCGTGTCATTTTCTTCAACCCCAGTCGGTCGGTGACCGAGATCTTGAAGCTGAGCGCTCGACGCTTATAACCTTTAACCTTCGAGGTAGTCTCGGCCGCGAGATCGTCTCGAGTGTTGTAGTTGAAAGCAATGTCCGCCCCTTCGCGCGCAAATATCTCACAGATCGCCGCACCAATACCGCGCGTTCCTCCGGTCACAAATGCGCGCTTCCCTTCGAGCAAGAGGCTCACTGTCTAATTCGTCTCCTAAAAAGCCCGCCGCGAAGAACGCAAGCGGGCAAAACTAATTCTTAATTTCAGATCTCAGATCTCACTATCAAATCTCAATCCAGAAACGGAATCGGACGAAACTTGAATTCTGGAATCTGGAATCTCAAATCTGAAGTCTGGAATTCAATTCGTTTGCAGGGAAATTAAACTCTGAAAACTGCTAACAGTCAACGAACCACTGCTATTTAGGCAATCGTTGCGCTGAGTCAGACTGAGGCCACCTCAGCGAGGACGACTTTTTCCGCTGCTTCGGTTGGCGCTGGAATAAGTGCGGTGATTTCTTCAACAATTTGGCGCGTAGCATTTGGAATCGCCAGACCAATGGTGGCGGCTCGCAGCGCTGAGTAGTGCGCAGTGTCTTCAACCATGCGACGGATAACGGGAACAATATCCCCGGCGCGTTGCAGCAGCACTCCGGCGCCACGTTTAACCAGGAGCCTCGCTGCCCCAGCTTCCTGCGGCATAGGAGCGGTGATCGCGTCCGCAATAATTGGCAGGCGACAGGCGAACGCTTCGAAGGTGGTTAGTCCGCCGAGCTTGGAGATCATAACGTTGGCCGCGCCCATCAATTGCTCGACCTGTTCCGAATACCCTATCACTTTGATCGGGAAAGTGGCTTCCAGGGCGAGCGCTTCGGCGTCGGCTTTCAATTGCTCATTTCGACCCGCAAGAAAAATAGCCTGAACGTCCAACTCACCTCGAATCAACTCACGGAAAATTTGAGGAATGTTGCCGCCGCCCTCCCAGCCGGCATTCACAAATACAGTGAATTTTTCCGGATCAAGACCCAGCGCACTTCGCGCCGCGCGCGCAGCATCTTCATCCGGGTAAGCGAACTTGGGATGCACTGGCATACCGGAAATCTTGATTCGTTCAGGGGCGATACCATAATCAATTAATTGCCGTCGTGCTTCATCGCTCGCTACCAGGTAGAGCGTCACGTCGTCGCAGGCCCAGGCTCTCCAAAATCCGTAATAAGGATCGGTAACGACTGATACCAGCGGAATTCGGTCGGCAAGTTTTAATTCTTTTAGCACTCGGGCAAACATATGCTGAGTGAGTGGATGGACGCTGACGACTACGTGAGGACACCAGCGTTCGAACAGTTCATTAACGTAGCCCACACATCTCTTATGGAAGAATTCTCGTGTCTCCGGACGGAACCGGTTAACAAACCAGTAAAGATACTTCATCCAGTGTTGCCTGTTTCGCAACAGCCAATTGTAGAACCCAACCATCTTTGCGGTAATCGCGTGCGACTCTTCGACTGCCCTGACGACGCGGACAGCATACGAACGACCCTCAAAAAACCTCTGTACGCCCGCTACGATCGCTGCCGCTGCAGAGCGGTGGCCGCCGCCTGTGTCTGAAGAGATGATGAGAATTTTTGGAATGCGTTGAGACATGAACACGTGGTCTTTGGTTTTTGGTCTTGGGTCTTAGGTCTTGCGTCTTTTGAAACTTTGGACTTTGAACTTGGTTTGATCTGACCTCTGACTTCTGACTTCTGACTTCTGACTTTATGCCCTAACTGCCACACCTTCGGGTTGACCTTCTGAGCGATCCATCTGCTTCCGGGCTTTCTTCATCTCTCGTTCCAGCTTCTTGATCTGGATCAAATGACCCGGATTAAAAGGTAGTGACGGATAGTAGCTGTTCGATTCGTGTGTACAGAAACAGCCATCCAGGGCTTTCTTTCGTCGCGCCTTCATCGCCGGCGACAGCCAAAGCTTCTGGAAATCCCAGTCGTAATCTCTCAAGTTTCCAATGGGGGCGAGGTTTTCGCAGGAGGAAACGGTGCCTTCGTCGTAGATCACCCCACCAGCGGTTCCCGCATAACACTTCATTTGAGCTTTCTGCGTCTCCTGGGTCTTCGCGATCAGACCGTGCATGTAAATATCAATTGCCGCCTTGAAGTATCCAGCCTTGCCGCCGTAGTTGTTTTTAATCGCCGCGTGACGCGAGTCATCATCGATCATGCTCGCAAGTTTTGCGTAGCGCGAATGATCAATTTGGAGTTCGACCGGATCCGCTGAGGGCGGACGAATGTAATTGAAATTCACTTTGTCTGGTCGCAGCTCATACTTCAGGAAATCGTACCACTCAAAAATTGTGTCCTGATTCGAGTTCATAAAGCAGGTGCATGTTTGAACATCGAGTTTTGGATACTCTTTCTTGATTGTCTGGAGCTGACGGGCGGTGTCAATTGCGATGTCCCACGAGCCGGGCTTCTGTCGAATCTTTTCATGAGGACCTTTAAGACCATCAATACCGAGGGCGACAGTCACATTCAACTCCGGGCATTCCTGGAGGATACGGGTGAGGTCAGGAAAGATCCGCTTCTGAATCTGCCCGTTAGACATGATGTAAATCGATTCCAGCTTATTGTTCTTGTAGAACGCCTGGGTGATTTCGGGCAGGTCTTTGCGCGTGAAAGGCTCGCCACCGGCGATGATTAAGACGCCCAAATTGCCACCCAAAGTTTCCGAAATCTTTTCAATCTCGTGCGTCTTCATCTGCAGCTTCTTGCGCGGACGGTCATCCAGCTCTTCTGTAAAAAAGCAGTGCGTACAGCGCATATCGCAGACGGACGTTACTAATATGTTCAGCAAAACCGGCGAAAAGGGCTGGCCAATCGCCAACTTTGCATAGCGCTTTAAAAGTTCTCTTGTCGTATAGTCCATTTCAACCTCTATTATTACTGCCCACTCACCGCCTATTTGATGCGAAATGGGAACTTAAGAGATAAAGTATTTCGTCCCGCGTTGTCAACGTGAACTCAGATGGTTGTTTTAGTGGGAGACATGCCTGGGCTTGATATGCCAGTGTGCCTGACTGGGTCGGTAGTTGCACATTTATGCACATTAAATGATAAGAACTAAACGAAAACTCCACGCTGTAGAGCTGCTGTGTGAATTGGATCCTAGAATTTTGAGGTAAAGACGGTAGGCAAAGCCCACCCAAAGGAAGAAGCCCAATTGCTATACATCAATTCTTGAACGGGCACGCCATTTGCTGACAGGCCTTCTTGTAGCTTCTAAGCGTACAGTAAACATTCATACCTCTTCGTAAAGGTTGGGGCGCGTCCGTAAACGAGCCTTTCATCCTATTCAATTTCGAAAGTTATGGACGTCCCGTTGTTTTGGTGATCCGGCGCCATTTTTCATTGCTTGGCTAGGTGTCACTATTTATCAGCCTAATTCTAACTTTTTTGAGCTGGCTATTCTAAGAGGAGTCGTGCGAAACACCGGGAAGTTGGATCTATTATGAAGAGAGTCTAGCCCGTTGCATTCATGCTTGCCCTGTCGCAATCGTCGTGCATAGTGGCCGGTGGTTACAGAAGCAATGGTGGGTGGTATATCTGGCCAGGTAGTATCTTCAGCCTTTTAGTCGTAATTGTAGTGTTCTTCCTCTTGAGGAGGAGGCGCAGGTAACTGTCGTGAGTTCCAACCCCCGTCAACAACAAAGCCGACGCTGAGTATTACCCGCGTCTTTTACCGAACCGGAGGATCGTGATGACAAAAGCTTTTCGTTCGTCCAAATGGATTAGGGGTGGTGTACTTGCCCTGGCTCTAGTTATTTTCCCAGCGGCTATCTCAGTGACTGCTCAAAACACCAATAACACCAATACTGGCGCCGGCACCCCGGTTCAGACGACAAGAGATGATGACACTGATTGGGGTTGGATAGGTTTGCTCGGATTGGCGGGCCTACTTGGTCTAGTGCCGAAGAAACGCGAAGTGGTGCGCGATCGCGATCGCGAGCCCGATGCCGGAACCCGACGGTGATGATGTGGGTAGGATATCTGCGTTAATCTTACACTGCGAAGCAAACGCTTTCTACAGCAGAAGAAAGACGTAGCTCTTGAGGCCTTCCGCTTCTCTGATTGCCCTGCCGCTCTGGGTAGCTCGTCCGAGTCGATGTGACGATAAGGAACGCGACCATTCTTGGCAGCCATGCTTTTCTGTCACTAAAGGGTTTTTGAGCACAGCTTTTAGGTATTTCAGGCCAACCAAGGGGTCCAAGTTGGGCGCTGCCGAAACCGGTGACGCCCTTTTATTTTAATGGTAGCGGGTATGGATTAGTGATATTTAACCGGCCTGTGAACGACATAACAAATTTCTCAATTACCCCGCACTACTCCATCTTGGGAGATGCTAAGGCACGCCTGCACGTTCGCTGCGACCCGGCATGCCCAGGGCGCGCATGCGACGATACAGGTGGCTGCGGTCAACTCCCATTAGCTCCGCCGCGCGCGAGACATTACCCTCGGCCTCGTCAAGTTTCCTCTGAATGAACTCGCGGTGGTAAGCATCAGTGGCTTCCTTAAAGGATGGAAATCTGAAAGACGCCACCGGCGCCTCTTCTTTCCCGTGCGGAGGTAAATCGCCGGCTGCTACTTTGATTCCCGGATTCATGATTACTACTCGCTCTATTGTGTTCCTCAGTTCACGCACGTTTCCCGGCCAGGAATAGTTCTGCAGTTCCGCGATCGCTTGTGCGGCGAATTCCTTCACTATTTTCCCGTAGCTACGCGAAAAGTGCTGATTGAAGTAGGCCACCAGCAATGGCACGTCTTCGAGTCGTTCGCGCAGAGGCGGCAGTTCAAAAGGGATGACGTTCAGCCGATAAAAAAGATCGGGTCTGAACTTTCCTTGTTCAATCTCGACGTCCAGACGCTTGTTGGTAGCGGCAATCACCCTTACGTCGACCTTGACCGAATTGCCACTGCCGACAGGTTCAAACCTTTGTTCCTCCAGCACTCGCAATACCTTTGCCTGCACGTTGGAACTCATGTCGCCAATCTCGTCCAGGAAGAGGGTCGCTCCATCTGCCAGCTCAAATTTGCCCTTTTTTGCGGCTGTTGCACCCGTAAAGGCACCCTTTACGTGGCCAAAGAGTTCCGATTCGATCAACTCTTCCGGTATAGCAGCGGAATTTACTTCAACGAAGGGCGCGCCTGCCCTCCTCGATTTAGAGTGGATTGCATGCGCGACTAATTCTTTACCCGTTCCTGACTCCCCGTAGATCAGGACACGCCCATCTGTAGGCGCAACAACTGATATCTGCTTCCGGAGCGCGCGCATAGCTACGGACTCTCCGACCATCGTGTACTCCTTCGCGAGCTCCGCCGACAGTTCCGCGTTGATGAGTTCAAGACGTTGCTGGCGCAGAGCATTGCGGACCGTCAGCAAAGTCTTCTCGATAGAAAGAGGCTTCTCGATAAAATCAAAAGCACCCAGCTTGGTCGCACGCACGGCAGTCTCCACATTGCCATGACCAGAGATGATCACGACTGCAGCTTCCGAACCGGCGGAGCGAAGTTGCCGAAGGGTCTCAAGTCCATCAATGCCGGGTAACCAAACATCGAGGAGAATGCAGCCGTAGGCGCGTCGTGCTACAGCCTCCAAACACTCTTCCCCCGTGGCAACGGCGTCGGCGCTGAAGCCTTCGTCTTCCATGACACCACGCAAGGTGTCGCGGATGCCGGGTTCGTCGTCAACTATCAGTATTGAATCCATGGTAAATCAGTAAGCAGTGGGCAGTGGGCAGTGGGCAGTAAGACGCTCCGCGGTAGGTCCTTGTTTCTGCTATCTGCTTTCTGACTTCTGCCCTTTGCGCTCTGCTCACTGCTCACTGCCCACTGCTCACTGCCCACTTTTTCGCTCCTTACGCGTTCATCGCAGGTAGCTCGATAATGAATCTCGCCCCGCGAGGATAATTGGCCGCGGCACGTATTCGTCCACCGTGCTCCAAAATTATTCGCTGGACAATTGCGAGGCCCAAGCCTGTACCCGTACTAGTGGAGAAATATGGTTGGAACAAGCGCTTGAAATCGTCAGCGCGAATGCCCTGTCCCGTATCTGAAACTTCGGCAACTAAGAGGCTGCGGAGAGGATCGAAACTCGTGGAGATATCGATCGTTCGCTCCCCATCGAGGTCTGCCAACGCATTACTCGCGTTGTCGATCAGATTTATAAAGACGCGTCGCAATTGTTCCGCATCCAACATAGCGGCGGGCAGCCCTGGGTCGAGCCTCAATTCCATTTTCACGCCATCGAGACGATCATCGTATAAAGCAACAGCGTGACGAACCACCTCGTTCAAATCGGCGAGCTCCAGGTGCGCCAGTGGCAAGCGCGCAAAACGCGAAAATTCATCAACCATAGCCTTCAGCCCGGCGACTTCGCGCGCAATAGTCTCAGTACACTCCTCAATCACCGCGCTCACGCGGAGCTCTTCACTTGTTGTCATGGTCCCTCCATTTTGCCCGTTTGATCCGTTCTGTTCAGCATTGGCACTCGCACGCCGGTAGCTCTTGGCGATGCGTTCGGCAGAGAGTTGGATGGGCGTCAATGGGTTCTTTATTTCGTGGGCCATGCGCCTGGCAACTTCGCTCCAGGCAGCTGCTCGTTGGGCCGCGAGCAGCTCCGACAGATCTTCGAGCACTAATACGACGCCGCGCTTTTGCGAGGACGAAGCTCGCAAAGCGGTAGCAGTCAATGCTATTGGAAGCGTGGCGCCATCGGAGGCTCCCGCGAGTTGAGCTTGCTCCGCCGACTGCCCAGTGCGACGCGCACGACGAAGCAGGCGATCGAGAACCACCCAATCGTCGGCCCCTATTAGCTTCTCTAGTTTTTGACCGTCTGTCTGGCTAGTCGACGTGGCTTTGAGTTTCAGCATGCGCGAAGCGGCGCCGTTGATAGTGGTGACGCAATCGTCCTCATCAAGAGAAACTACTCCCGTAGAAAGAGACTCGAGTATCGTCTCAATGTAATTTCGGCGTTCCTCGAGCGTCAGGTTTTTATCACGCAATGCCGCTGAGCCGGCTTCAATGCTGGTCCGGTTGTCTTCGAGCTGGGTGCTCATCTGGTTGAAGGAATCAGCCAGCAAGGCGAGTTCGTCTTCAGCAATAGTGCTTACACGGTGGGACAAATTACCCCGCGCGATTTCATTCGAAGCTTCCGCAAGTGCTCTGATCGGCGTGGCAATTCCCCGGGCCAGGTAAATCGCAACCCAGCTGGAAACAAACAGCATCATCAGCGTCATCAACCCGAGTGTCGAAAGCCCGAGCAAGCGGACCCTTCGCTGCCTCTCCATGAGTTTCTGATACTCGCCCTGCGATCCGGTAAGTGTATCGCCCAGGTCGCTGTTTGCTCGACGCAACGGCACAACTATCAGGCGCTGAGCATCTGCCCCTTGAACGTTCGACAGCGGCACAGCCATGGCATCAAAATCTTTGCCGTCGGCAAGGCTCTCGTCAGCATCCTTGAGAGAGCGCGCTTTTTCAAGCAGCGCCTCCAGCTCAACGACTTCGGTCGCAGACAACTCGCCCCTGCTTTGAGCCACTACTCGTCCACTCGCGTCAATGATTTCCACGGCCGACAGTTGTCCACTCGCTACAATTCGATCGAGAGTCTGCTGCCTTTCATAGTCTGACTGCTGTTTCACCACCGCCGCCAGAAGGGATCCCGTTTCGTGAAGATTGCGCGTTTGGGCGTCAAGAGCGTCGCGTTGAACTTCCTGTGCCTCATTCACTACCCGTGCCGGCAAACGCGCGAACCATTTTTCGAGCGACCGATTGAGAAAGAGATAGGAAAACACGGCCATCGCTATGATCGGCAGGAAACTAATTGCTATGAAATAAACCAGCAGTCGAGTTTTTATCTTTGAGCCGAGTTGACGTTCGCGCCTCTCGCGCCGCAACTTGAGTAGATTACGTACAAAAATAAAAGAGAAAACTACAAATGCGACAAAGTTAAGAGTGGATAGTGCATAGAGCAAAAGCGTATCGGCAGCTGTATCCGGCGGAATAATGGTCCATAGCCACAATTGCTGAGAAACAATGATTGAGAGAAGCAGCAAAACGATTGTTCCGAGAGTCCACAACAAAATTCTGCGGCGTCGAGTCAGTCTGGCTCTGCCCGATTCCGGCGATCGCTCGGGAGGATTTTCATGTTGATGGTTCATTAAGAATAGAGTGCAAGTTTATCATACAGAAGTGGGACAGGCATTCTTGCCTCTAACGGTTTGTGGGCGCACTTTCCTCAACTTATCGGTTTAGACGGTGGACTCGTCCGCCGTGTTAGAAGGCGCACAAGTGCGCTTTCTAAACAAACCGCAACGTGAATTATTCAAGGCCATCGTCTAGAATGCCGGCGCACTACAATCGTCTTATCTGCTCTCCTGTTTGCACCTGAATGGGCCTTCAACAAGTCTTTACTAATCCCGCGGGTCGCCTCCGCAGCGGTTGGCGGCTACTGATCTTCGCGTTGGTCTATCTCTGCGTTCTATTTTTATTGAGCACAGCGGCCCGAATAGCCTACGCGGTAGCAATGCAATTCGTGTCAACTCCGCGTCTGAAGGGCTACCTTGAGCACTTCATATTTCGGGTAATACTTTTAGCTGCGGCCCTAATCGCAGGCTTCATTTGTACGCGCTGGCTCGAAGGTCTGTCGTGGCGCGCACTGGGTTTGTCCCTTCACGCCGGCTGGCTACGCGATCTTCTGGTCGGTTTCGCTGTCGGAGTTTCCTCATTAGCGTTGGCGGCTGGCATCGTAACTGCGGGCGGAGGGCTGAGCTTCACGATATCCAGCCGGGCCACACTTCTTAAAGTCGGTGGCACCTTGGTTTTCTCAGCCGTGCTTTTCATTTTTGCTGCGCTCGCGGAAGAGGCGCTTTTCCGAGGCTATCCTTTGCAGACGATGACCCGGGCGGGACTAATTATGCTGGGCGTGCTGGTGACCTCTTTTGCTTTTGCTGCAATACACTCGGGAAATCCGAATCTCAAGCAGAGCCTCCCCTATCTGAATCTGGTACTAGCCGGCGTGTGGCTCGCAGTCGCCTATCTACGAACGCGCAGCTTGTGGTTTCCTCTGGGGATCCACTGGGCCTGGAACTGGGCGCTCGGGTCTCTTTTCGGTCTGCCCGTGAGCGGGATCTCTGATCTTGCGCCCTACCCCCTGCTACACGGGAAGGACCTGGGTCCACCCTGGTTAACGGGCGGAAATTTTGGCATCGAAGGTGGTCTGGCGTGCACGGTTACGCTGATCGTGTCGACGATTTTCATCTGGCGAACGCGCCTCGTTTCCGCAACTCCAGAGATGAAAACGTTGACTTCTGAAGAAAACTCTACGCTAATGCCCGCAAACTCTAAGAATGTTTTACACGTCGCGAATAAGATTTCTTCAGACCTTTAAAGGCATAAGGAAACTCAAGGCTTCTTAGATTTATTTCTGTTAACAGTCTCCCCTTCTCTCCCGTCTTAGTTACGTAAGTCGAATCGAGGTAGTACGAAGCCAGGCAGACTCCTGCAACCCAAAATGAGACAGCGCAATGTATGAGCTAGAAGCAACAGCGGACATGCTTCTCGTGAGCGGTCAAGGAAAAGCTTCGATCGAGCAGAAAAATATCGAGCTGGAACCGGAGGCCGGCGACGCCCCTGAGGTATTGCTTGTCCAGGCTGTGATCGCCGGCAATCGGGAGCTATATGGGCGCCTTTACCGACTTTATGTGCCTCTCGTGCACGGGATTCTATTAGCGCGCATGCCACGCAGCGAAGTTGAAGACATGGTGCAGGAAATTTTCCTTCACGCGCTCAGCAAGTTGCACACGCTCCGCGATGCAGGAGCTTTTGGACCGTGGATCGCAATGATTGCTCGCAATCGAGCAATGGACTTTCACAGACGATCGCGTGAGACAGTTGAAGTGACCGAAGATTTTAGGAACGGCGATTCCAGCGAATTAAAAGCAGCCGAGATTCTTGAGATTATTCGCTCACTTCCTGATGCATATCGAGAAACGCTGGTGTTGAGGTTAGTCGAAGGAATGACTGGTCCCGAAATCGCGACGCGCACAGGTCTTACCTCAGCCTCAGTCCGCGTTAATCTGCATCGTGGGATGAAACTTTTGCGAGCGAAGCTCGGCTCTAAGGAGGGCTTATGAAAGACGATTACTTGTGGGACAGAACGGGCGAACCAGATCCGGAGATTCACCAACTAGAGCATGTTCTCCGCACGCTCCGCTATCAACCCCGCCCGCTGGAGATTCCCGCACGAAGTTCATCAGTGCTTAAGGCGAGTTTATTCCGGCGTTTTGCACCCCGTTTTGCAATGGCCGTAACGATCGTAATGATGCTCCTCGGTCTCGGAATATGGTTAGGCTGGCAGCGACAGCAGCCGCCAGAGATAGCCAATACCCAGTCTGGGCTCTTGAGGTCTCCGATTGGAACGCACACACGTGAACCCAACAAAAATGCAGAGGGAAACACAATTGAAGACAATCGCAACAGCACCGTGGTTTCTTCAGGAACGCCCGATCAAAACCGTGCTGCCAAGTCAGGTCGTCATCGTATAAAGCAAAGGATGTTTGCTCGGGACACTGCACGCGCGCGCCGGCCAACACCCGAGGCTCCCCCACTCGCCGCTGATGAACTTCGGGAGGCCGAAGCCGCGAAGGTGCAGCTAATGCTCGCACTGCGCGTTGCCAGTTCGAAGTTGAACTTTGCGCAACGGAAGACCCAGGTCACCAGTCCCGAAAACATGTTTCACAACCAACACAAGATAGGATGAACGGAGTAATTATGAAATCTGCCTACCAGACCGTTTTAAAAATCGCGTCCCTTGCCATTCTCGTGGTTATCGGCGCCGCTTCAACTGCTACGGCGCAGAATCCGAGGATTCAAACTAACAATCTTGACTACCTGGCCGCTAAAGCGAGTGAGACAGTGGACGTCAATATCGATGAGCGACTGATGCAACTGACAGCGAAGTTTCTTTCCAGCAAAGATCCTGACGAGGTTTCTGTAAAGGAGCTTGTCAATGGCCTGAAAGGGATCTATGTAAAGAGCTTTCAGTTTGAAAGTGAAGGGCAGTATACGCAAGCGGATCTAGAATCAATTCGGTCGCAACTGCGGAACCCTGCCTGGAACAAGATCGTCAACGTAAACAGTAAGAAAGAGGGCAGCGTCGAGGTCTATCTGATGTCAAGCGGGACGCAAATCAGCGGGCTCGCGGTGCTGGCTACGGATCCGAAAGAGATCACCGTAGTCAATATCTTAGGTCCGGTTGACCTAGAAAAGCTGACGCAGCTCGAAGGAAATTTCGGAGTGCCTGACCTTGGCATTGAACGCAAACCAAAGCGCAAGAATTGAGGAATAACAATGAAGAAATATATTGCATTCAGTGCTCTATTCATTGCTCTCCTATGTTCAGGGCGTCCTGCTGAAGCGAAAGGTGATGACTTTGCAGCCGTGGTAAGAGTCATCGAGCAGTTCTATCACGTCAAACATAAGGGTCTTCCCTTTCTCGCGAGGGTGGGAATGAAAACCGCCGCTACAGCGGCTCGAATTGCTGGAGGTTCCAAAAGAAGATTGGCCGAGGCAGGCAGTGTGAAGATCGCCTTTTTTGAGGATCAGCAATTCGATTCCAGAGGGCAAGCCGCAAAGTTCCGAGCTGCATTGAAGACAACTCTGGCCGGTAATTGGCTACCGTTCATTCAGGTGCTCTCGCCGAAAGATGAGGATCAGACTTATATCTTCCTTCGAGACGCTGGGAAGAAATATACGGTTCTGGTGTCTGAGAAGCACTGACGCTGAATCC
>JBHEMV010000015.1:0-46678 GCA_046262375.1 Pyrinomonadaceae bacterium | reverse complement strand
GTGGTCGGTAAGCAGTATTAGGAGAGGGCATGAACTGGCTAACCGTTATCGATCACGCATGACCTTCATTAAGAGCGCCGCAAGCATTCGCTTCACTTCAACAATGCGCACATCAAGGTCATCGTAAATCTTTTTTGTTAGGAGATTCAGATCCCGGGCTAAGAGAATATGATACTCGACCTCGCTTGCAGATCCCATTCCGATTTGGAGGAATCGTGCTAGTTCTGCGTTTCCGCCTCTGCCAAAACCCTCAGCTATGTTGGCCGGAACCGACGCAGCAGAGCGCCTCAGTTGACTGGTAAGGCCGTAAATTTCTTCACGTGGGAATGTGGCAGTAGCCTTGTAGATTTCTAACGTAAGAAGATGAGCCTTCGCCCAGACCTTAATCTCTCTAAAATCACGCATAACGAATTCCTTTCAGCTTTGAGAATTAGGGCCTGATCTTCGCCTAATGAGAGCTTCGCGCGATATCCTGGTCGGCAACTGATTGCTGACTGCTTATTGCTGAATGCTTTGCTAGTTTGAAAGCAAGAAACGGATAGATTGGATTGAGACTCAGCAATATTATCGCTGTGAAGTCAGAATGCTGAAGACAGTTAGAGGTGATACCATGAGTGCAGTAATGAAGACCCAACCAAAGATGGCAGTAATGAAGCCGCAGCCAAGCCTTTTCCCCGACGATAACGAAGCAAAATGGAGCGCCGTATCGTCAAAAGACGCTCGCTGTGACGGGCAATTCGTGTTCGCCGTTAGTTCGACGGGTGTTTATTGTCGACCATCGTGTCCGTCCCGCCGTCCACATCGCGAGCGTGTTTCTTTTTTCCAATTGCCCGAGGCGGCAGAGCAGGCGGGATTTCGCGCTTGCCTTCGCTGCCATCCTCGAACCACTTCTGTGAAAGATCCGCGAGTGGAAATGGTGCGACGCGTGTGCAATTTAATTGATAACAACAATGATGAGGTTATGACGCTTGGAGTGTTAAGCGATCAAACTGGTGTCAGCTCATTCCATCTTCACCGGACCTTCAAGAGAGTTATGGGAGTGACGCCGCGTCAGTATGCGGATGCTCGTCGGCTTGGCGCCTTTAAGTCGCGAGTTCGAAAAGGCGAAGCTGTCACAAACGCAATATATGACGCAGGCTTCGGTTCAAGCAGCCGGCTCTATGAACAGGCGGTCTCGCGACTGGGCATGACCCCGGCGACCTACGGCAAAGGAGGCCAAGGAGCTAACATTGGATACGCCATCGTCACGTGCTCCCTGGGCAATTTGTTAGTAGCCGCAACAGCCAAGGGCGTTTGTTCGGTAAAGCTCGGAGACCTCGAATCTGAACTTCAATCGGACTTGAAGATGGAATTTCCCGCTGCTGATATTCATCGTGACGATGAGCAGCTCGGTCCGATCATCAAGACAATAATTAAACACCTGGAAGGTAAAACACCTCACATCGATCTTCCTCTTGACGTTCAGGCTACAGCGTTTCAACGGCAAGTGTGGGAACAACTGCGGGCGATTCCTTATGGGGAGACTTATTCCTACAGTGAACTCGCCAAAGCTATTGGTCAGCGAAAAGCGGTGCGCGCGGTGGCGCGTGCTTGCGCCACGAATCCTGTGGCGCTGGTGATTCCGTGTCACCGGGTAATTCGCCAGGATAAAAGCCTGGGCGGCTATCGTTGGGGACTTGAACGCAAGAAGAGATTGCTGGAAACAGAAGCGGGCGCGAAAGACAAAAGGTAGCACTCACCTGGAAAGCTAATTGTATTCACGATCTTTCGGGTAAACAGACCCCGCTTGAGATCACAGCCGACTTCGCTTACGTACGGTTTCATGGGCCCGAAGAATGCCAATATTCGGGCTCATATTCAAGTCAAAGACTTAAGAAGTGGGCGGAACGCATTAATGGATGGCGGAAAGAGTTGTTGACAGTTTACGCCTATTTCAACAATGATATCGGCGGTTGCGCGGTAAGGAATGCCCGCGATCTTATGCAATTAGTCACTTAAACCTTAAGGCTCTTACTCAACCTTGAAGAGCCTTTTATCCCCTTAATAACGTTTTGCGCCTAATTGGGCTATTGGAGACCCTTTTTGGCTCCGCATTGCGCGTTAGAAGGTGGCGGCTAAATCGGCCATTGGAGCGAAACAGAGGGATGACAGACGGGGAAAATTTTGCCACGGACTCGAGTCCAGCCGACATATGTCGCTCACAGTAATTAGATGAAAGGCAGAAATAAGATTTATGCATAGATTCTTAATGTTTGTAATGGTCATTATTGCCGCAGCGGGCACGATTTCGGCGCAGACCGACAAGGATCCGAAACCGTACTACGAGAGTAAGCACGTGCCCCAAGTCGTCATCGGGGCTCTGAGGAAATATCCGGACATTTCAGATGCTGAGCCGGAGGATCATGATATTTCTGTCCCTCGGCAAATCTCCTACGAGTATGCCGCTCCTGGCTCGAGGAAGATCGGCGTTGTGCGCGTGGGTTCTCCAACCACGTACCTCAAACAAGGACTCACAACCAAAGACGTATTACAAGTGTTAGGTCAGCCCGCCGGAATTTCAAAACGAGTAGAAGGTGGTCTAATTGTCACGACTTGTGAATTTCGGCGAGGTGGGGAACGGGTGCTTGTCGCTGAGTTTGTACACGACACGCTCATTCGCTCCAGGACAGAGACCCGTGAGCACCTCGCGCACGCGAATCGGTAACTTTTTCGGCCCCGAAGGCCGCTGAATCCGTCATGATTAGCTGAAGCTTTTCGAGGAACTGAGGCACTCAACAAAAGCGAGCGGACAAGTTCTTATTCCACTGTCACTGATTTCGCCAGATTACGAGGTTGGTCCACATCACAACCGCGGCGAACAGCAATGTGGTAAGCCAGAAGCTGGAGCGGAATCACTGAGAGGATGGGTGAGAGCAGATCGCTTACGGGCGGTATGCTTATCACGTAATCGGAAACCACGGACGACATGGTGTCGCCTTCTGTTAGGACTGAAATGACGATGCCTTCTCGCGCTTTGACCTCAACAATGTTTGAATGCGTCTTTTCATAGCGCAACTCAGACGACCGGTTGCCTTCTTCACGAGTGTTGATAAACATCACAGGTAAGCGTTCGTCGATCAAAGCGTTGGGACCATGCTTCATCTCTCCGGCGGGATAACCTTCCGCGTGAATGTAGGAAATCTCCTTTAGTTTCAAAGCACCTTCCAGAGCTACAGGAAAGTTAATGCCTCGACCGAGGTAAAGAAAATCGGTAACCCGAAAGAACTCCTTCGACAGTTCCTCTATGTCGTCAGACTCGTTCAGTAAATGTTCGAGTTTTACGGGTAACTCGGCCAATTGTTGGGCGTGGTGTTTTGCTGCTTCTGAGGAGAGGGTTTCTCGTAGCTCGCCGAGATATAGACCGAGCAAATAAAGAGCAACCATCTGGCTAGTAAAAGCTTTGGTAGAAGCAACACCGATCTCCGGGCCGGCGTGGGTAAGAATCGCGCCATCTGCTTCGCGCATGATCATGGAGCCCTGAACATTGCAAATCGCCAACGCCTTAGCCCCGAGTTCTTTGGCTTCTCGCAGCGCGGCAATTGTGTCCGCAGTCTCACCGGATTGTGAGATGACCAGCAACAGAGTGGTTTCGTCCATTACCGGATCGCGGTAACGAAATTCCGACGCGTAGTCGACGTCCACCTGAATGCGAGCAAGCTGCTCGATCATATACTTGCCTGCCAGACCGGCGTGCCACGAAGTGCCGCAAGCGGCGATCTTGATCGAAGTGAACCGCCTGAAGTCGGCCTCCGTGATATTTCTCATCTCATCAAGAAAAACACGGCCTGTGTCCAATGAAATGCGGCCCTGCATGGTGTCGCGAACAGAGCGAGGTTGCTCGTAAATCTCTTTGAGCATGAAGTGCTTGAAGCCGCCCTTCTCCGCCATGATCGGATCCCAGGTAATTCGCTGAATAGCAGGTTGAACTGAATTCGCTTCGAAGTCCGTCACCCTTACCGCGTCCTTATTGATAATGGCCATCTCGCCATCGCCGAGAAAAAATACGTCCCGTGTGTGTTGAAGAATGGGTGGGATATCGGAGGCTACAAAAAACTCGCGATCGCCGAGTCCGATGACGACGGGCGGTCCCTGCCTGACAGCGATGATCATATCCGGCTCATCAGCGTTGATGATTGAGAGTGCGAAGATCCCTTTGAGATCCAGCATGGCGCGACGCACGGATTTTTCGAAATCATGACCTTCTTTTAGATACTCTTCGATTAGATGAGCGATGATCTCTGTATCTGTTTCAGTCACAAACTCGTGGTCGGTTTTGCGCAACTGCTCTTTTAGTTGCAGGTAGTTTTCGATTATGCCGTTATGAACAACGACCACGCGCCCTGTGCAATCCCGGTGAGGATGCGCGTTCTCTTCCGTGGGTCTGCCGTGAGTTGCCCAGCGTGTGTGGCCAATCCCATAAGTTCCGTCCAGCGGGCTCAGCCGGATGACTTCCTCGAGGTTGCGTAATTTTCCTTCAGCCCGCCGTATCTCGAGATCGTGGCCCTCATTGACCACAGCGATGCCGGCGGAATCGTAGCCCCGATACTCCAGTTTGCGGAGGCCATCAATGATTAGCGGGACGACCTGCTTACTTCCAACGTAACCAACAATTCCACACATAAAATTAAAGGATGAAGGATGAGGGATGAAGGATGAATGTTAGAATGCTCACCCCTTCTTTTCATCAGTCCTTTCAAGTAAACGTTTCTTGACGACGGCGGGAACACCAGCTACCAGCGAGTTAGGCGGCACATCCTCGGTGACCACTGAACCGGCGGCGGTTACGGAGCCTCTTCCAACCCTTACCGGCGCTACCAGCATTGTGTCTGAACCGATCCTTACATCGTCTTCAATGATTGTTTGATGCTTCTCTTTGCCATCGTAATTACAAGTCACGGTGCCGGCGCCAATATTTGTTTTCTCTCCGATCGTTGCGTCCCCGAGGTAGGTTAGATGCATCGATTTTGACGCTCGGCCAAGTCGCGATTTCTTAACTTCCACAAAGTTACCGACCACTGACGTTTCTTCAAGCAAGGTATTCATGCGTAAGTGGGCAAACGGCCCCACAGAACAGTTTGACTCAACTTCTGAATCGATTATTACGCAGTGGTCCTTGATCACTACATTCTTTCCCAAGCGGGAGTTAGTAATGCGTGTGCCTGACCTAATCTCACAGCCCTCGCCCACAGTGGTCTTTCCTTCAATAGCGACGCCTGGATAGATTGTACAATCGCGCCCGATTGTCGCCTCCGCACTAATGTAGGTGTGGGAAGGATCGAGAAAAGTTACCCCGGCGTCTACCATAAGTTTGCGAATAGTGTTCCGGCGTAGCAGGTTTTCAAATTCCGCCAGCTCGGCTCTGGTGTTGATACCGGAAACTTCACGAGCGTCTCCGTGAACATAAACGTTAACTTTTTCCTCGTCAGCTAGAAGTATTTCCGGGACGTCCGTCAGGTAGTATTCGCCTTGTGTGTTGGCAGGCTTAACCCGTTCGAGCGCAGCAAACAATTTTGGAGCGCCGAAGCAATAAATCCCCGAGTTAATCTCTTTTATCTGCCGCTCCTGCGGCGTCGCGTCCCTCTGCTCGACTATTCGAACGAATTGATCGTTTTCATCGCGGATAATCCTTCCATACCCCGTCGGGTTCTCGAGCCGTACGCTCAGGATGGAACATGCCGCGGGACTTGATTTGTGCTTGTCAATAAACGCCTTAAGCGTTTCTGCGCGAATCAAAGGCACGTCACCGGAAAGAACGAGTACATTAGAATCGGGGTTTTGAAGAAGCGAGCGCGCGGCCATAACAGCGTCGCCTGTGCCGCGCTGCTCTTTTTGCGTAACGAACCTGGCGCTATCCCCCACCTCAACTTTTACGGCACTTTCGACCTCGGCAGCTTGATGGCCCACAACCACATAAATTTTTTCTGGCCCGAGCGACTGGGCCGCCCGACAAACGTAGGTGATCAAAGGCAAACCCCCGAGTTCATGCAGCACTTTCGCACGTGTGGATTTCATTCTTGTCCCGAGTCCGGCAGCGAGAACGAGTACGTCGAGCGATTGAACCGGTTGGCGGGACTGCGAGAGCGGGTGTTTCTCCATGAAGTTATGCGGGAACGGCTGGTTGCGAGCAAGCGTGTTGTCGGCACGCGAGCACCACGCGAGCTAAAAGCGCGGAATCGTGACGCACCTTTTCACCGTCTTCGAGGAGAGGGGCGCGAATGACTTGTGTTGATTGGTCGAGCACGCTATCGATGGGATCATTATCTATTCCTATTTGGTGAGCACCCTCCAGGGCATAACGCTCAGACTGCTCTTTGGTGATACGCCTGTCATTTACGATTACAAAATCGAAATGAATTTCAGGCGCGTAATTCTTGATGGTTTCCAGATGTTGGCGGGCTGAGTAATTATCCGTTTCGCCGGGCTGAGTCATTAGGTTGGAAATGAATACTCGGGTCGCGCGGCTTTCGCCTATGGCGCGTGAAACTCGCGCCACGAGAAGGTTTGGCAGGATGCTTGTGTAGAGCGAGCCCGGCCCAACAGTAATGACGTCCGCCGCTCGAATCGCTTTCAATGCTTCTGGAAGCGGCAAACATTGTTGAGGCTCCAATCGGAGGCGGCGGATAGGGATGCGGGATGCCGAAATCTGAGTTTCGCCACGAACTGTACTCCCGTCATCCAGTTCAGCCACCAACCGCACATCGCTAATAGTTGCCGGGTAAATGTGTCCCTTGCTGGCCAAAACTTCCGACGACAGTCGCACAGCCTCAGTGAAGTCTCCTGTGACCTCTGTAAGTGCGGCCAGGAAGAGGTTCCCAAAGCTGTGCCCCCCAAGTTCGCCTTTCCCTCGAAACCGATAACGAAATAGGCGGGACAGTAGATTCGAATCCTCAGAAAGCGCGATCATGCAGTTGCGAATGTCGCCCGGGGGCAGCATTTGCAACTCTTCTCTCAGACGCCCCGAACTTCCGCCGTCGTCGGAGACTGTGACGATGGCCGACAAGTTGGCGATTGAGACGTCGGCAGATTGACGGTCACGGACCAGGCACTTTAGGCCGGCAAGCAGCGTTGAGAGGCCAGTGCCGCCCCCGAGCGCGACAAGGTTTAGACCGCGATTCTCTTCAGACAAATAAGGCAACTCTAACTCTCCACGTAGCAGCGCCATTAGACGCCTTCGGCAGAATCATACCTAAAAGGGAAGGGCTTTGAAACTATATAGTCATGCTGAAAGAAGAAGCGTTAGGAGATACTTCTTCATAAAACATTAGAGGCGGGGCTGAAAGATCAACCTATCAAAATCAGGATCGTTTCGAAGTGAGGTCAAATCCTGATCGTGCTGCGCTCGAACGCGAAGGGTAGGCTGAAGATCCAAGGCACGCTGAAGCGATTGTAGCGCCAAATCCAGTGAGCCCAGGCGTGCGCGGGTTGCAGCAAGCCCATAGTGAATATGAGCTGCCTCCGGTTCGCGCTTAAGTGCTCGTTCAAACATCTCCTGTGCAGCGACAAATTCTCCGCGGTTAAGTTCAATAACGCCTCGATCATAAAGCGAGTCGGCGTCGCGTGGCAGCATGCTATCAGTGCGAAGGCGGGCATCGGCAACGGCCAGGTAAGTGCGCGCACGCGCGGCAACTTCCGAGACCTGAGCGTATTTATCCAGGAGGGCACGAAACTGATTGCGCGCTTCACCAAATCGACCGCGCGTAAATTCCTTGTGTGCTCGCTCGAACGCCTTTAATGCTGCAGACTCGTCTACTGTGGGTTGGCGCGGGGGTGTTGGGATGACAGGTGGGGGTCGCTGCGCTCGTACCGCAGCGAGCTTCTGAGTCTTTTTGACTCGCGGCTCGACAGATTTCCGGTGCGTTACAATTGTGGCTTTTGGCTGAATCGCTTTTCGCGGTAACGTCTTTTTAGGTGCACGCTGCCTT
This sequence comes from Pyrinomonadaceae bacterium, assembly GCA_046262375.1. Classification (GTDB taxonomy): domain Bacteria; phylum Acidobacteriota; class Blastocatellia; order Pyrinomonadales; family Pyrinomonadaceae; genus PSRF01. The sequence goes on along the minus strand of JBHEMV010000015.1, from coordinate 38,717 downwards.
GAAGCGACTGTCTTATTCTTGTTCTTGGGAGCGGCCTGTTTGGTGTGCTTGCTCTTCGCAGAAGCCTTTGCTTTTATAGTTCTTCGTGAGGTCGCCTTTTGCGCAACCGCTCTTAGTGCCTTCGGTCGTGCAGTCTTTGGGCTTCCTGCGCGTTTCTTGGCTGCCGACTTGGCAGAAGATTGGCGAACGGCTGCTCGGGACGTTGAACGTCTTAGACCTTTTGTTACTGCACTCATTGCGAATTAAATGAAAGGCGGTTGCGGATTCAAACGCTGCGAAGTTGCGGTGGGAGAGTAACATAGCTACCCTTCTAAATCAACGCAAAACGGGAATTGTAGCCTCGTAATCAACAGATTCCGGCACGTGTAGGCTCGTATGCTAAACAAAGGAAAACACTTGAAGCACATTGTTGGCTGTGTTACAGTGCTTTGCGGTCTTTTAGGACGAATCCATTAGATCGATTTGAGAACCGAAAGCAGCCAAGAAGCGCTTTACCTTCAGCGGCTTGATATCAGTAAGCCGCCGTTCTCAACAACGCCCGCCAGTTTCCTTTCCTCCTTTAACTTTCGAAGAAAGCTGTATTAATGGCAGACACGCCTATATTGCTTCGTGAGCGTCAGTATCACCAACTCAAAGCCGTGTTGGCCCGACTGCGTATGGACTCGGCTGCCCGGGTAGTCTTTTTGGTGGACAAAGACGGCCAGGAGATCGCTGCTCACGGTGAAATCGGAAATCTTGACACAACGAGTCTTGCCTCTTTGGCTGCGGGCAACGTTGCTGCCACAGGCGGTATGGCGCAACTAATCGGTGAGAAAGAGTTTCCGACGCTTTCCCATGAAGGGGAGAGGGAAAGTATCCACATTTGTGTCATCGGGCGACTTCTCTTAATTGTCGTTTTCGACGAGCGCTCAAGTCTTGGTCTCGTGAAACTTAGAAGTAAGCAAGTCTCGCAACAATTGTTGGCGATGATTGACGAGATCACTCACGCTGAATTCGACGATAAAAATTCACCGTTCGCGGAAATTACGGACGAGGACATCGATAGTCTTTTCAAATAATGACGGCGATAAGTACCTTATGACCTTCATCAACTACGCTTCCAGAGAAATCAATTGCAAGATCGTCTACTACGGTCCAGGCCTCTGCGGAAAAACGACGAACCTGCAGCACATTTTTGAGGCTACGGCACCTCAAGCCCGGGGGAAGTTAATCAGTCTCGCAACCGAGACCGATCGGACTCTCTTCTTCGATTTTATGCCCCTCGAACTGGGGACAGTGCGTGGTTTTAAGACGCGGTTTCATCTATACACAGTACCGGGTCAGGTTTTCTACGATGCCTCGCGTAAACTTATCTTAAAGGGCGTTGATGGAGTTGTATTCGTTGCGGATTCGCAAGAGGAGCGAATGGATGCCAACGTCGAGTCCTTATACAATCTTGAAGAGAATCTGCGCTCTCAGGGTTACGACCTGATGAAACTTCCGTATGTTCTCCAATTGAACAAGCGCGACCTCCCAAACATTGTTCCGGTAGCCGATCTCACCGCGGAATTACTGCGCAAAGAGGAGCCTGTCGTTGAGGCAGTTGCTTCTACGGGAGCCGGTGTCTTTGATACTTTGAAGGCTGTTGCCAAGCAGGTCCTGACCGAGCTGCGCAAAAGCTGACGCATGATTCGAGAATCATTCCAGCGATTTAAGCATTAACAAGCCGTCCCCGCCATTGGAATAGTATTTTGGTAGTCGTTGAGTCACCGCATAACCCAGGCTTTGATAAAGTTTTTGGGCTGCAATATTGAGCGACCTCACTTCAAGTCGCACAATTCTGACATTCCGCTGCTGAAAACCTTTCTCCACCTCTGCCATGAGACGCTTAGCCAGATGGCGCCGCCGATGGTCCGGGGCGACACCTACGGTTGTGATATGTCCGGTATGATCAGGTTCAATTAAGCCAATAACAAAGCCCACCATCGACCCACCCGACGTTGTCGCACGGTAGGCAACTGATTCCGGCGCGGTCAAAAGATACTCAAAAGTTTCGCGGCTATAAGCTTCGCCATCAACAAAGCATCGCTGGTCGAGCCTCCAGCATTCGTCGAGGTGCGAAACCGCAAGCGGTCGAATGTCGTAACGCAGGCCGATCGCGGCGGGCACAGTTCGCTCAGGTTCGACAGGATACCCGTCAGAGGATTGCGACCACCAGCGGGAGCGAATTTTCTTTAGTACAGCCATTGGATCCAGTCAATTGTCATGTCACTGATGTGGGGTAGTTTAGCATCATCGTTTTAATGATCACTAGATCACAAACATACAATCGCCGTAACTGTAAAACCGAAAGCGCGCCGCAACTGCATAACGATACGCCTGGAGCGTTAAATCACGGCCCGCGAAGGCGGAAACAAGTAACAGCAACGACGAGCGTGGTAGATGAAAGTTTGTCAACAGCGCGTCGGTGACACGAAATTTGAACCCCGGGGTTATTGTCAACTCCGTCTGTCCCTCGCCCGATTCGATCCTTCCCTCAGCGTTTACGGCCGACTCAAGCGCGCGCGCAGTGGTTGTACCGATCGCGACGATTCGTCCGCCCTCGGCACGACCATCGTTGATTGCTTGCGCAGCTTCCTCGCCAATTTGGAAAAATTCGGGAGCGACCTGGTGCTGCTCAACCTCTTCCACCCGCACCGGCTCGAACGTCCCGTAGCCCACATGCAATGTTATTTCAGCGAGCCGGGCTTTCCGCGCAATTAGTCCTTCAATTACTTGTTTGGTGAAATGAAGGCCGGCAGTAGGGGCGGCAATTGCGCCCTTATTGCGGGCAAACACTGTTTGATACCGCTCCCTATCCTCAATCGACGTTCCCGACGGACGCTTTATGTAGGGTGGAAGCGGTGTTTGGCCCAGTTCATCTATTAAAGTCTCCAGCGGCACGTCACCCTCAAATTTAAGTCGCCTTAGGCCTTTTTCGAAGCACTCCAGTACTTCAGCACGCAGCGAGGAATTGCCGAAGCGAAGACGTGCGCCTTGTTTCAATCTCTGTGCGGGTCGAACGAGACCTTCCCAAATTGATGGTTCAAGCTCGCGAATGAGCAACACTTCCACGCTACCACCCGAGGGTTCGCGTTGTCCCATGAGTCGAGCGGGAAAGACTCGGGTGTTGTTAACAACAATTACGTCGCCGGAGGTGACATATTCCGAAAGAAGCTCAAACTTGGTATCTTTCCAGGTTTGCTCGGCACGATCCAGGACTAACATTCTCGAGGCATCGCGGCGCTCGAGGGGGTGTTGAGCAATTAGTTCTTCCGGGAGCTGATAATCGAAAACCGAAAGGTGCATTTCACGTAGAGGTAGGTAATGGCGGGGGCGTTGGATAATGTGGGTGCTCACGGTGAAACACCGCCGTAAGTTGGGCGCCAAATAAAAGAATCAGGCTCGATACATAACTCCAGGTCAACACAGCAACGACGGCGCCCACCGAACCATAAATCTGGTCGTAATGAAAATAGTTGAGAGCCCAGGCAAACACATACTTCGCAAGTTCCCAGAGCAGACCACCGATGATTGCCCCAGGCAGAGTGTCACGCAGGCTGACCTCGGCCTTTGGCATGAAGCGATAGACAACAACAAAAAGAATTGCAGTTATCAAAAAGCTGGCAATTGCGAAAATGCCTTGCCAGAAAACGCTGCCGACGGAAATAAGCAGTGGATAGTGGGCCACTTGACGCGGTGATAGTCTGCCTGCTATTTCCCTCAGCCCGACAACTAAGGAGGTCACAAGCACAGAAAGCGCCAAAAGCACCCCTACGATCGCGATCATTCCAACGGTGAGTGCTCGGCCATGCCAGAATGTGCGCGAAGTCGCTCCCCAAATGCGGTTTAGGGCCCGCTCGATTACAGCGAAAACCCACGAGCCTGCCCAAAGCGTTACTATGACGCAGGTAATGATGACGCCCGGACCGACCGAAGACAGCGAGCGAATCGTCTCGCGTAGAAACTTGCCCGAGCCGGGGTAGACTTCCACCGCGTGGGTAAGCAGCTCGGTGGCTGCCGCAATTTGGTTGCTTATCGCGAGCATCAGCAGGAGGGCCGGAAAAAGCGCCATCAACCCGAAATAACTCATCGCCGCAGAGGAAGTAAAAAGGTCGTTTTCGTGAAACTGATGTAGTGAGTGGCTAAGAATTGAGCGCCAAGGTCCGCGATTGCGAACGCCGAAGGAGTGACGCGAGAATGACGATAGCCTTCTCATTGGGAACTCACAAATCTACTGCAATCCTAACGATTCCACACACCCTAACAAATTCTTCATGGAGAATCGAACAGGCTGGGCTTGACGAAGCTGGATGGGGAAAGGCCGTAATGTTCGTAGGCGAGTCGAGTGGCCATACGCCCGCGGCGGGTGCGGTCGAGAAAGCCGATTTGGATCAAATAAGGCTCGATAATTTCTTCAATTGAATCTTTTTCTTCATGAATTGACGCCGAGATTGTGCCGATGCCCACAGGGCCGCCATCGAATTTTTCGATTATGGTTAGCATGAACTTCCGATCTCTTTCATCGAGCCCAAACTTGTCCACCTCCATGCGATTAAGCGCATCTTTTGCCACTTCCTGCGTTATGCTGCCGTCGTAATCAACCTCAGCGTAGTCGCGAACTCGTCGCAGGAGACGATTTACAATGCGCGGTGTCCCTCGCGAGCGTTGGGCGATTTCACGCGCGCCTTCGTCGTCTATCTCCACACCCAGGATTTGAGCGGAGCGTTTGCAGATCACTTCTAAATCCTCAGGCGGATAAAAATCGAGGTGAAAGGCGATTCCGAAACGATCCCGTAGCGGCGCTGTTAGAAGGCCGGGACGGGTCGTCGCCCCGATCAAGGTAAATTTCTCGAGCCTCATTTTTTGGGTCCGAGCCACCACTCCCTGCCCGATCATGAGGTCAAACTCGTAGTCTTCCATGGCGGGGTAAAGCTTTTCTTCAATGGCCGGATTAAGCCGGTGGATCTCGTCGATGAAAAGTACATCACCTTTTTGCAGATTGGTGAGCTGCCCGACGAGGTCGCCAGGTATTTCGATGGAAGGTCCGGCAGTGGAATGCAACATTGCCGCCATCTCATGGGCGATGATGTTTGCCAGCGTGGTTTTGCCAAGTCCCGGCGGGCCGGTCAGAAGAACGTGATCGAGTGCTTCGCCACGGGCTAATGCGGCCTTCATGTACACGCGAAGATTTTCTTTTACGTGGCGCTGGCCGATATAGTCCGCCAGTTTGCTGGGACGGACAGTCAACTCAAATTGCTGGTCATCAGCGCTTAGCGACGTGTCGCGAACGCGAGCTGGTCCTTCAGTCGACATGAGTTTTCGATCAGGCTGCAGTTGTTGACGCGTTTTGTAACAAGAGTTGTCAGTTATCTAATGTGGTCGGCCGCAACGCAGACTAAATAGTAGCGACATCAAACTAACAGTTCGCGTTGCGAATGTCTTAAAGTTTCGCGAGCTTGCGCAAGCTGCGACGCAAAATCAACTCCACTGAGATGTCGCCGCCTTCGTCGAGGGCCGAAGTGACTGCTTTTTCGGCGGAGTTTCGCTGGTAGCCCAAATTTAGAAGCGCGGAGAGCACGTCAGACCGCATTGAATCTTCGGTGGGAAGCGGCGACCCGGCCGAAGTCTTAGCGCCCAATTCTTCTTCAAGTTCAGCGGATGATAGCGAAGCAACTTTATCACGTAACTCCATTACCAGTCGCTCAGCGGTCTTTCTGCCAACGCCCGGGATCAATGTCAAACGAGCGAGATTATTAGTTCGGATGGATGCGATCATTTCGTCCGCACTCATTCCCGACAGCAATGTTATCCCGAGCTTTGGTCCAATGCCGCTAACGGAGATCAATCGCAGGAAGAGTTCACGTTCGCGAGCCGTCTTGAAGCCATAGAGCTGAAGTGCATCCTCCCGAACATGTGTGTAAATGCGCAACTGTACGGTTGACCCCAGTTCTTCGAGGTCATAAAACGTCGAAACCGGAATCATGATTTCATAACCAACGCCGTTGACATCAACAATTGCGGATGTTGCCTGCTTGGAAAGAAGAGTGCCGGACAAGTGTGCAATCATTGGCGAAGGTTACTTAACTGCATCTAGCGTAGAACGGCGCGATTGTAGTTGATGGGTGTAGTGTTGGGCAACGCTATGGTTAAACAGTTTAGAGTCATGGCTATGGCTTGCTGCTGCTGAAACAGCACACAAAGTTGATGAACTTTTTGAACTTGCGCGCCGAATTGAAACCCGAGTCAATAACGCCTTACCATTAACCGGCGTTGGGTCTATACTGGAACGACCCGGGTTCTCTCAAAATGAAGTCAGAGAAAATTTCAGAGTTAACCACAAACAGGTTAAGTGTCTATCTACGCTGCTTGAATACGCTTTCGGCGGCAGGAATCAAGAGTGTTTCGTCGCAAGCACTCGCCGAGCAGTTTAATCTCAATTCCGCCCAAATTCGAAAAGACCTTGGCTACTTCGGCGAGTTTGGAGTACGTGGCGTTGGCTACCACATAGAAGATTTGCGGCAGCACATCACGAGAATTCTCGGCCTCGATAAACCTCACCGCGTGGGCATTGTGGGCGCGGGAAGACTGGGGACGGCGCTTGCGAATTACAAGGGCTTTGGGAGATCAAACTTCAGTGTTGTTGCTCTTTTTGATAATGACGCTCAGAAAATTGGCCGTCGCGTCGGCGAAGAGAAGGTTTTTATTCACGATGTAAAGAAAATGCCTAACCTGGTCACTGACGAATCGATCGACGTGATGGTCATCGCCGTACCAGCACGCGTGGCGCAGAAAGTTCTTAACCAGATCATGTCGGCGGGAATTAAGGCTGTCCTAAACTTCGCACCTGCTTCTCTCAACGCGCGACTCGATGTGAAGGTGAAGACAGTAGACTTAACAACGTCGCTGGAATCCCTGTCTTACTTTCTGGCACGGCCACAGATTGGTACCCTTACAAATCACATGCGTAAGCAGCGACGGGAAGAGCTAAAAGAACTAAGCGAACACAAGTTGTAGTAGCGTTTCGCCAGGTTATGGACGACCGAGATGGACGAACAAACCGCACGTCGTGAAATAGTAAACATTGGCCGGTTGCTGTATGAGCGCAGTTATGTTGTGTCGACAGATGGCAACGTCAGCGTTCGCCTTGATGACGGTCGGATTGTTACTACGCCGACGATGATGTGCAAAGGCCGCATGACCGAGGATTCGTGCGCGGTGACAGACCGCGCCGGCAAGCCGCTGGGGGATCGGAAACCTTCAAGCGAGTTAGCGATGCATCTCCTCATCTATCAAGAGCGCCCAGACGTTAAGGCAGTTTGCCACGCCCACCCGCCCCATGGAACCGCTTTCGCCGTTGCCGGGTTGGCAATCGATCAGCCGATACTATCTGAAGTGATTTTGACGCTTGGCTGCGTTCCGCTCGCCGCTTACGGCACTCCTTCCACCGACGAATTGACAGAGGCAATGCGACCGTTGGTCAAACATCACAACGCCCTTTTAATGGCCAATCACGGTGCAGTAGCTTACGGATCTGATTTGTGGCAAGCGTTCGACCGGCTGGAGACACTGGAACACACTGCTCGGATCGCGATACTTGCGCGCATCCTGGGCGGCTCAAAAAATTTGCCCGCGGACGCGATTGAAAAATTAATCAATGTGCGTGAAGCGGCTGGTTATCTCGGTGAAGGTGCTCGTTGCCAGGCTTGTGGTTATCTGCACGATACTCAAATGACGTGTCCCAGCGGCGATCGGCCGGCGCTCCAGGAGTATCGCGATCGACCTTCAGCAAATGGATCCGGCAAGATTGCGCTTACAAGGGAAGAGCTGGTCGAGCTGTTGACGCAGGCAGTAAACACTAAATCGTGAATGGCCAATGTTGAATGGTAAATGGTTGGAAAGTCGTCTACTATTTACCATTCACGATTTACCATTTACCGGTTACAGGAGCAACTGAATGCAAGAAGCACTCGGCATGGTTGAAACCAAAGGCCTGGTCGCGATGATTGAAGCGGCCGATGCAATGGTGAAGGCTGCTAATGTCACGCTGATTGGTTACGAGAAGATTGGGGCAGGATTCGTCACGGCGATCGTTCGTGGAGACGTTGCGGCCGTAAAAGCGGCAACAGATGCGGGCGCCGCAGCCGCTCGTCGCGTAGGTGAGCTTGTGAGCGTTCACGTGATACCACGTCCGCATGGCAGCGTTGACGAAGCACTTCCCATCGGTAACCGCAGTTAAGCATGATCATCGCGCGCATTCTCGGAACCGTCGTCTCAACGCAAAAAGACGAACGCCTCCTTGGAAAAAAGCTGCTCATCGTGCGTCCCGTAAATGTCGATGGCAGCGATACCACAGGCTATGTGGTTGCCGTTGATACCGTGGGCGCGGGTTTTCATGAAAGAGTGTTGGTGGTGGCGGGCTCAAGCGCGCGGCTGGCCCAGGGAATGAAGGACACCCCGGTTGATGCAGCTATCATTGGGGTGATCGATAGCGTGGATATCACAAAGGATTAGTAAATCGTAAATCGTGAATCGTGAATCGTGAATGGTGAATTCTAAATCGGCAGCGCGTTTAGACTCCTTTCGATTTACGATTCACGATTTACGATTCACGATTTACGAACTATGCAGCTGGCTCGCGTAATCGGAACGGTGGTAGCAACCATCAAGAACGACTCGCTTGAGGGTCGTAAGCTTCTCGTCGTTCAAACTCTAAACAAGGATCTTCAGCCATCCGGCAAGCCCATGGTTGCTGTTGATTCTGTGGGAGCAGGAGTCGGGGAATTGGTTTTCTGGTGTCGCGGAAAAGAGGCAAGCTTTCCCTTCAAAAGGGAGGACACGCCAACAGATTGCACAATTATTGCTATCGTTGATTCGGATGCGCACGTGACTCAGGGAAGCCACACATGATCCTAGCCCATGTCCTCGGGAATATCGTCGCCACTCAAAAGAATCACCGTTACGAGAACGCGAGCATAATGCTCTGTCAGCAGATCACCCCTGAAGGCGACGAAACGGCGATGACGGTATTGGCCCTGAACGCCGTTGATGCGGGCGTAGGTGATACGGTCTTGATAGTACAGGAGGGTTGGGGCGCATCGACTGCATCGACGGGTAAGCCAGGCGCTGCAATCGATTCAGCGATAGTCGGCGTCGTGGATTATGTCGATTTGCTGAAGTAAGACAGACATTCCTGTCTGTCTTTCTTTCCCAATCAAGCAGTGGCCGACTGGAAAGCCGGTCCTACATCGAAAAAGCGACGGGCAGACAAATGTCTGTCCTACAATCAATGAGCACGGAATTGGATCAGGCTCGCGAGATTGCGGAGAGAATTGCTCGAAGAGTATCAAATGACGCTCGTGCAAGGCCCAGCCGAGCCCTGGCCAAACCGGAAGTCAGCGCGGAGCTTGCCGCTGTGCGCGCTGGTCTTAGCGACCTCCAGAGAAAAATTGCTCAGCTCGAAGCGAGGGTGAGCTCGGGTCCAACTGAGCCAACGGGCGTAACATATGATCCTTCAGTTGGTGCGTCCACCCCTTCATTTGAGGCGCTCAGTCAACAGCGTTCAGTTCCATTAACACATTCACCGTGGCTTGCGGGTGTCAACGCGAGTATGTCACATGCAAGCCAGGAAAAGTTTGGCGTCGAAGAGGCAGTCGTTTCGGAACTCGTGGACTATTTTGAGAAAGAGAAGACGTGTGGCGTGGAACCCGGTGGTAAGCCCTGTGACCATTGCGACATGTGCAGTTCGCGCGGATTTTGACCACTTAGTATTTGCCAATAAACAAAGAGGCCGCCGTGTCGAAGGCAGCCTCTTTTATTTTTGAAACAGATCCAGCGCTAATGGACACTCACTTCGATGGCGCCGGAGTTTGATTTGGCCGTAGGCTGTTCGAATCGATCTTCGGTACCTGCGTGGCCCCCTCTTCGGCCTTGAAATAAGGCTCTTCCTTGAAGCCAAATAGCTTCGCCGAAATTACAGTTGGGAAACGCGCGCGCGTAGTGTTGTAGTCCTGAACGCCTTCGTTATAGTCCTTGCGCGCGGTGGCAATGCGATTCTCAGTTCCCACTACTTCGTCCTGCGCCTTCAAAAAGTTTTCATTAGAACGCAATTGCGGATATGCCTCCTGTAAAACGAGCAAGCGTCCAATGGTGCCGCCGAAACTGTTCGCAGCGTCGATTACGGCTTGCTTTTGTTCGGGAGTCTTGTCGCCGCCTTCGCCCTGGGGTGCTTGTTGGGTAGCATTTAGCAGTTTGGATCGCGCCTCAGCAATTTTGCCAAACACCTCCTGCTCCTGAACGCCGGCAAGTTTTGCCGTTTCAATAAGATTGTTCAGCAAATCGGACCGGCGCTGAAGCTGCGTCTCCACGTTTGCCCATTTGCCTTTTACGTTCTGTTGCTTTGTAGTCAAGGTGTTATAGCCGCAACCGCTGGCAGTCGCCGCCACAAAAACAATCAAAGCAAGTAACGATAGTCGTCGTTGAATCATTTCCATTCTCCTAAGGGTTCGCTTTACTGAATTCATCTACTACTTCGATAACGCGCTCGACCTGAGTCATGTAAGCGGCAAAGATGTCGTTCGCGTCCTTATCGGTTGGGGGCAAATATTCACTTGTACGAAACGAAAAAATCTTTTCGAACGGTTCTGCATCAAGGCGGAATCTCCGCGCTGCTGCACGGACGCAATCGGGCTTGGCGACTGGGGCATCCTCGCCATGCAGAATGAGGACTGCCCGGAACAAAGCTGCGAAACTAGCCAGGCTGTCGCTCATCAAGTTGCACAACTTCTCAATCGAAACCGAAGCCGGAATGTACATCCTGCGCAGCTGAATCAGTTTGCTTCTCAGCTCGTACTCGGTTTGGTGTCTGAGATTTACGTCGGACATTTTGACCAGCTCGAAAGGATCCTGACCGTAGAGCACAACGCGCGCGTTGGCCATCTGGTGAAACTCAATCGGAAATACGTCGGCTGCATCAGATAGTTCCTCGGTGGTGAAATAGACTGGCAGGGGATGGCGCAGACGCCGCCATTCGCGCATTGGTGCTTGCGCCAGGCGCAAATCTTCGGGCGTAATGCGTTTGAGGGTAATCAGCAAATTGTAATCGGAGCGCAATTCGATATGGTCGCCTGCGGCTGCTGAGCCATAAAGCACGACCGAGGCTAGATTATCGCCATGCGTCGCCCGTAAGTCCCTGACCAGACCGTTTAGTGCGTCGTGAACAACCGTCTTAACCATCGTGTTTGTTCGAATCTCCTCGATACTAACAGAAATTTTGTCTCATAACGCGAAGCAACAGGGCGAAGATTGCTCGGCGAACCTACCAGCTGCCTCCAGAACCGCCACCGCCGAAGCTGCCGCCCCCTCCAAACCCTCCGCCGAATCCGCCGCCACCGCCGCCAAAACCGCCTCCGCCCCAGCCACTGCTGGAGCTTCCCCAGCCCCCGCTCCTGCCCCCGGAGTTAAGAAGGGAGCCAAGCAGAAACAAATTCAAGCATCCGCCCCCGCCGCCCTTACCGCCCCGTTTTGCTAACGAAAAGATCACCATGACAACCAATAGAATAATGATCGGCGTGCAGCAGGAACCGGAGAAAATCCCTTTACCGGGAACTGGGGCCCGTTCCCGTGCAGTTTCGCGATATGCATAACGCTGATCAATTCCGTCAATGTTGAATCCGCGCTTCTCCGCTAAAGTCGCCACGTATGCCTGCACCGTGTCATGGATTCCCTGGCTATAGTTTCCTCTCCTAAATTGCGGCACCAGGCGTTCCCGCTGAATTTCGCCTACTAAACCATCGTTGAGATCGCCTTCCAGATGGTCGCTCACCTGCGTGAAATATTTTCGATCTTTTATCGCCGCCAGTAATAGAAAACCATTCTTCTCGCCACCCTTTGATCCAATTCCGAAACCGCGGGCAACGGCCAACGAGTAGTCAAAAATATCCTGGTCCCCAGTGGTGTCAACCGTCACTACGGCAAATTCAATGTCAGCCCGTTGCTTCAGGTTTACATAAATAGATTCCAGCTGCTTCCGTGTTTCGGGATCAATGACGTTAGCGTAATCGACGATAGGCGTGAATGGCACCGGCACGGGAATGGGTGATTGGCCGGTTTGAGCTAGCGCGTGGAGTTGAGCTGAAAACAGAATGGCGCAAGCGAAGGCCAGACCCAATAAGCGATTGCGTGTACCGGATCCGGAGACAGTTTTTAACGATGCAAATGAAACGTGAGATAGCAGCAATAAAAACTACCCTTCAGTTAACTTATGCAATAAATAAAAAAGAGCCACTCCTACAAAAACGACGATCGAGACCGTTGGGTTTCTTTCTTCTTTATGATTCACCTCGGGAATCAAGTCGCTCGCTGCGACATAGAGAGTGACGCCAGCCGAAAAGGGAAGAGCATAGGCTACGGCACTACTAACCCGTGTATTCAGCAAAGCTACCGCGATCACTCCAGCGAGCGTGGCTGCTCCGATAGCTATTGTTGCCAGCAGAGCAGTTCGCGAGGAACGCCCCGAAGCAAGCATGATGGAAGCGACAGTGAACCCTTCCGGCATCTTATGTAACAAGATGGCAATAAAAACCAAAAGACCGACCCTGAAACTAACCAGAAAAGCCGCCGCGATTGAAACTCCATCGAAGAAAGTGTGAATCCAAAGGCCTCCAACTGCTGCGTAAGCCGCGGAAGGTCGCATGAAGGATTCCGGATGTGTCTCCGCACCGAAGTGGAAATGGGGAGCAATGGTGTGCTCGAAGAGTTGAATGAGCAAGTAGCCGCCCAAAAGCAATGTCATTGCTCCTACCACGGCTTCGGCCGCACTCTTGCCCTGAAGGTTCGAGGTCCAGATGCTCACGCTCTCGGGAAGTATCTCAATAAAAATTGCGGCCAGCATGAAGCCCGCTCCCAGCGCCACGAGATACTTAAGAAAGCGCTCCCCAAGACGGTGTGCGCCCGACCTGATGAGCACAAATCCGCCAACGAGGTTCGCGCCGGCAGCAAGCAAGCCAAATAGAAGAAGCCCGACAAATCCTCCGGAGTCGAGGTTCATTCAGTTGTTAATTAGGGAAGGATTAATGAATAGAAACATGGCGGGCAAATATACATCAAGGCTCGGCGGCTGCCTATTGGCCTATGTTTTCGAACCCCTGGCGCAACTGGGATGCTTAATGGAGGCCAACAAGGGGCGAACACTAACTTCCAAGACGAGCTTGGTTCACACAAAAAACCTAAGAATTTTACTGAATTTTCTATTGACACCTAAAATGATGCAGCGTAGTATCCGGTTCGGGTGGTCGGAAGTGGTCGGAAGTGGGTCCAACCTCGTAGCGAACCGATCATTAGTAACTTTTCCCGGAACGACCACCCGCCAATCTCTTGACCAGTCAACTTTATGCTGCGGGGAAACTACACGGCCCGGATAGATGCCAAGGGTCGGCTAAAGGTGCCGACGCCATTTCGTCGCCTGATCGACGAGAAGCACGGCGCCGAATTTTACATAACAAGTCTTACCGGTGACAACGTTCGCATTTACCCACTGCCGGAATGGGAATCGATTGAACAACGTCTTTCACTTTTGCCGACAATGGATCCGGCGCGGCGCAAGTTCCTTGACAGAACGAATTACTTTGGACAGCAGACGACGATTGATGCGCAAGGGCGCCTTTTGATTCATCCGCTGCTGCGCAAAAGCGCGGGCGTGATGGGAGACGTTGCCGTGCTGGGTTATCTAACTTACCTGGAAGTTTGGGAGCTGGATGTTTTCAAGGCCCGCATGCTCGCTGACCCTTACACGGAAGAAGACGAGGCGGCGATCGCAAAGCTGGGAATCTAAGAACAGCAGGCGGTAGGCAGTAGGCAGTGACTGAGTGATGAGTGACCAGTGATAAGCAATACGGAAACATTCGCTGACTTTTACTCATCACTAATAACTCAAAACTCATTACTTGAATTTAAGTTTGAGTTTAGTTCTTTGAACGAGATCACGGGGCGGTGGTGATGGCTGCGCCTTTGGGGGGCAGAGGCGCGCCCCATCGCCCCGTGCTGCTAAAAGAAACGATTCATTTCCTTGCGCCGCAGCGAGGAGGTCTCTTTGTCGACTGCACTGTAGGCCTCGGGGGGCATAGTGAAGCGATCCTTGAAGCCTCCGCTGAAACTCGCGTTATCGGCATCGACCGCGACCCAGAGGCGCTGATCTCAACGAGCGAGCGCCTGGCGCATTTTGGCGAACGCTTTCGGGCCATCCACGCAGATTTTCGGGAGATTAACCTGGTCCTGGAAGATCTCGGCGAGCGTGGACCGGTTGGAGTGCTAGCGGATCTCGGAGTTTCGTCACTCCAGTTTGATTCAACGACGAGGGGATTTAGTTTTCGCTTTGACGCTCCTCTCGACATGCGGATGGATTCCGAAGGCAGCGAAGAGACTGCCGCGGATCTACTGCTGAGGCAGCCGGAAGAGGAGATTGCAAGGATCATTTTTGAATATGGCGAAGAGCGTAACTCCCGCCGCATCGCCAAGTGGATTGTTGAAAGTCGCGAACAAGGGAAACCGATAACGACAACAAAAGAACTGGCCGATCTGGTGGCGCGCGCGGCGGGAGAAAGGAAGCGCTGGCACATCCATCCGGCTACTCGGACTTTCCAGGCTTTACGCATCGCCGTGAATCGCGAGCTGGAAGGCTTGGGCCGATTCGTCGAAAGCGCAATTGATCTTTTACAACCCGACGGACGCTTCATTGTCATCAGTTTCCATTCGCTTGAAGACCGAATAATGAAGCGGGAGTTTCGTCGCTTGGCAGGTTACTGTCAATGTGAGCATCGAAGCGGTGGAAGAAGCGAGCGTCGAAGGCAGGATCAAATGATTGTTTGTACCTGCGGAGCGCGCCGCGCCGTCGAATTGCTAACGAAGCGCCCAGTGATACCTGACGCTATTGAAATCGATGTGAATCCCCGATCGCGCAGCGCAAAACTGCGCGCTTGTCGCAAGCTGATTTCAATTTGATAACCCGCGCGGCTTTTGCGCGGCATAAAAATAAGTAACCAGACCCGGAGTCCCTCGATGAGAAGAGTTCCCTCTAAACAGCGCAATTCCAAAATTCATAGGGACCGCGACCTGCGTGCCCTCTCCCGTCTTGCCCTATTGCTGTCCTGTGGGTTAGTTCTGGCCGGCGGTTTCGTGTTTGCGGCGCAACAGTATTTTGCTGCCGTTCAATATGGTTACAAGAGCGAAGGGCTTCGTAGTGAACGCGACAGGCTACTGGCTGAACAGCAATACCTGAGGGCTAAGAAAGAGCAGGCTATCGCTCCAGCGCGACTGGGATCGCAGGCGCGGCAGTTGGGCCTGAAGCCTTTGTTGGCGAGTCAGGTCGGAGCTCAGAAGGCCGACAGACGCAGCCAACTGTCACTTGCGCCGGCTCTGCTTAATCCTTCCGCCTCGTTCCAGCGCTAGTAAGCGCTAGCAAATTAGCTCGGCCGAACTCGGAGCTCGGGCGAGCGCTCTTTCCCCGCTTTAGTCTGTAAGAAGGGACATCCAAGGAATGTTGGCGCGCCGTGCCCCTCAGTCAGAAGCACACCTCGACATCTCTATTCGCCGCACGCTGGTTGTTACGGCTATCGTTACTTTTTGGATGTTCGGGATCAGTGCTCGCCTTGTTTATCTGCAGGTTTCCCAACACGACAAGCTGGTTGAGCGCGCTCACCTACAACAGCAGGAAGCTGTTGAAACGGGTCCGCAAAGGGGACCAGTTCTTGATCGCCAGGGGCGAGAGTTGGCGCGCAGCATCGAAACAACGTCGATATTTGTTGCTCCTGACGAATTCGATAAAAAGACTGAGGCCCAAACCCTTGGTGAAATCGATTGCACGGCGGATCATCTTTCGTCTGCGCTGGGTCTGGATCAAAAAGAATTCTCCAGTCAGATCATTGAAGCCAGAAAAAATGGTCGACGTTTTATCTGGGCCGCCCGCAGGGTAACTCCCGAACAAGCGGCCCTCCTGGATCCGATGCAGCTAACGGGAGTCCATACCCGTAAAGAGGCAAAGCGCTTTTATCCAAACGGTTCGTTGGCTGCAAACGTGCTCGGCTTCGTCGGTCTTGATGGAAACGGACTTGCTGGAATTGAACAGACTTTGAACGAAAAGATTATAGGCGGGCCGGGCAAACTATTCATCGAGAAGGATTCGCGCGGAAGAGCCTACGAGAGCACAGAAATTCCGGGCCGTTCCGGTCAGACGATCATTCTGACAATCGATCAGTCAATTCAATATCAAGCTGAGGCTGCCCTGGCAGCGGCGGTCGAAGAGTCAAACGCAAAATCTGGAACGGCAATTGTCCTTGATCCGCACACCGGAGAGATTCTGGCCCTGGCAAATGTACCCACATTTGATCCAAACGATGTCGGCGCAACGCCTGCGGCGGCCCGAGGCAACTGGGCTCTCCAGAATGTTTACGAGCCGGGCTCAACTTTCAAGATCGTCGCATTCTCGGCGGCTATTGAAAAAGGGTTAGCCAGGCCAAACGATCTTATAGATTGTGAAATGGGTTCAATCACAGTCGCCAAGCGTGTTGTTCACGATCCGCGTCCATTCGGTGTTTTGACGCTCAGTGATGCCCTTGGCAAATCAAGCAACGTGGCAGCAATCAAACTAGGCATGCGCGTCGGTGACGAAACGATGTATGACTACATCACTCGCTTTGGTTTTGGTTCAAGAACAGGAATTGAGCTACCTGGCGAAACGGCTGGGCTGATAAATCCGCTAAAGCGATGGCTGCCTTCTTCGATTGGCTCAGTGGCTATTGGACAGGAAGTCGCAGTTACACCTTTGCAGATGGTGGCTGCCTTCGGCGCCCTCGCAAATGATGGAATCCGAATAGCTCCGCACTTGATTCGCGAGATTCGAACCGCTTCCGGGACCACCTCCTATCGCCCTGATCCCAAACAGCACCACGTGATCAGCAAGGAAACAGCAGTTGCGCTCAGGGGAATGTTAGAAGGCGTCACCTTAAACGGGACCGCGAGGAAGGCGCAATTGGGTGGTTACACAGCCGCCGGAAAAACCGGCACCGCGCAGAAGATTGACCCCAGGACAAAAACCTATTCAAAGACAAAATACGTAGCATCGTTCGTCGGTTTCGCGCCTGTTAATAATCCAGCAGTAGTAATCATTGTAGTAATCGATGAACCAGCCGGCGCCTACCACGGTGGCGACGTGGCTGCCCCGGTTTTTCGTCAGATTGCTGAACAAATTTTGCCCGAGATGGGCGTCATCCCGGACACCGATTTTCAGGGACCAAATGAGTTGATAGCACGTTCAATCGAGACGCCTGAACAGATCGCGAGGTTACGCGATGAGGAGACGCGCCGAGAAGAGACACGGGCAGCAACCATGCCGCAGGTGGCTGCGCGAGACAACAAAGGGAGCGAGATTGTTTACGCGGTGGCAACAAGCAACGCCATCCTGATGCCCGATCTGCGAGGACGTAGCGTGCGAGATGTTGCTCGAGCGTGTGCACAGTTGGGCATGCAAGTTGAGGCGCATGGCGAAGGCCGTGTCGTACGACAAACTCCAGAACCTGGAGCAGAGTTGAAAGCGGGACAAATTATTTACGTCAACTTTGAAAGATCTAACTGAGGGTGAACGTTCAGGTTTAGAGGCGTCGTTAGCTTCAGCCGAAAGCGCGGTACGCCGACGGACAAGCCATTACGGTGCTACTGACATTCGGTTACGAGGCTGAAATTACGACAATATTTTCACGGAGCGACCAATGAGCCCCCATCCAGCACTGGACAATGACTTCTTTGGAAATGGACTGAGCGGGCGTGTGTCAGCCTGTAGAAAACGTTTGCGCAGCAACCGTCTGACGCAGATCGCCACCGCTCAGAACCAGGTTGAAGAGATATTGCCGGAGACGCCAGCATCAGAATCTGAATTTTACGACCATCCCGCAGATGGGGGAGTTCCCAAAGATAGGGTTCGCATTGACTGCTGTTCCATCGAGTTTGAAAGTACGGAGCCGATAGACAGGGAATTGTGGCTTTTGGTCGGGGAGCAAGAGGTTGGAAGAACGTGAATGTACGGGAAGCATCGCGTTTGATGGGCGCTATCGCCACAGACGTCGGCGCTGAGCTGTTTGACAAAGAAATCACTGACTTTTCGATCGATTCCCGATCGGTCACCAGGGGAGAGCTCTTCTTCGCTCTATCCCAGGAAGATTACGCTCGCGCCGGGTTTAACGGGGCTTTTGCCGACTCTCATCAATATATAGATGACGCGTTTGACAAAGGAGCAATTGCCGCAGTCGCGCGCGCTGATCGAGTGAAAGGTGATCAACAGCTAGCGGCTTTGAAGGATCGGCTACTTTTAGTTGGCGATGCCATAGTTGCCCTACAAACGCTGGCGCACCGCATTTACGACGCCTGGGGTAAGCCGGTTGTTGGCATCACCGGCAGCGCCGGGAAAACAACTGCCAAAGAACTGACGGCGCACATCCTTAGCTCGACGGGCCGTCAGGTTTTAAAGAGCGAGCGAAACTACAACAACGGTCTCGGTCTTCCACTCTCGGTTTTGCGAATGGTGAGCAAAGGTAGATCTCCCGAACAGTTTGATGTTGCAGTACTCGAAATGGGAATGTCATCGCCTACACACGAAATACAAAGGCTTTGCCGCATCACGCCCCCCGATATTGGGGTGGAGTTAATGATTGCTCCGGTGCATCTTGAGTACCTCGGCACAATTGCTAATATTGCTGCCGCGAAAGCGGAATTAATCGAAGGTCTTAAGCCGGGCGGGATAGCTGTTCTAAACGCAGATGACGAATGGGTAATCAGAATGCAAGCCAAGCATAAGGGTAGGTCGGTTACATTCGGCATCGTAAGTAAGGCGGACGTTGCGGCGACCGACATTGACACGAGCCATCTTGGCATCATCAAGTTTCGTTTGACGACTCCACTGGGGGAGGCTCCGGCAACGCTGCCAATGAGCGGTCGCCACAATCTGATGAATGCTCTTGCGTCTGCGGCGGTGGCGACCTGTTTTGATCTCAATCCTGAGCAAATTGCAGAAGCCTTGAGGACGGCGACACCACCACACATGCGCGGCGAGGTCCTTGAGTTCGCTGCTGGTTTTAGAGTGGTGGATGATTCGTATAATTCGAATCCGCGTTCACTGATGAATATGGTGCGCACAATTACTGAAGCCGGAACCAACTCGAGACGGCGTATCGTCATTGCCGGAGAGATGTTGGAGCTCGGCCCGGAGGGTGTTGGGCTTCATCGCGAAACGGGACGCGAGATCGGCCGAATGGGGATTGACATCCTTTGGGGCGTTCGGGGGTTAGCATCAGAAATTATCGAGGGGGCAAATGAGGTTGGGCTAACCGAAACAAGCTTTTTTGAAACGTCTGTCGAGGCGGCGAGCGAGATCCTTCAGGTATTGAAGGAGGGTGATCTCGTCTTGATAAAAGGTTCGCGGGGAGTCGCGACCGATAAGATAGTTACTGCAATTCGGGAGCGTTTCCCCCTGGCGGGATCCGACGAAGAAGATTGAAAGTGATCAAGCTTTTGCTTTCGCTCGTTGTTACACAAACACTTATTTTGCGCAGCAGCCGACAGCTTGCGTTACGGGCGATCTGGAATTCTGAGAATCATCGGAAGCACCAGGGAGATTAACAGTCGAGAATGATTTACTACATCCTATACGAGCTGCTCTATAACCATTTCAAGGATAAAGAGTGGTATCTCGTCAAGGCTCTGAATGTCTTTCAATACGTAACGTTTCGTACCGCCTACGCCTCGATAACGGCGCTGCTGCTTTCCCTATTATTTGGGGGCAAGTTGATCGAAGCACTGCGAAGATGGAACATCGGACAGCAGATTCGCGAAGAAGGGCCACAGGCTCACATGGCGAAAAGGGGCACGCCAACGATGGGAGGCGTGCTGATCGTCGGATCGGTCGTCATCTCGACGGTGCTCTGGGCTCGTCTTTCGAGTGTATATGTATGGACAGTTCTCATAGCGACATTACTTTTTGGAGCGATTGGTTTCGCGGACGACTATTACAAGATGGCCAAGCAACGGAGCCTGGGCCTGACCGGCAAACAGAAATTAGTGGGCCAGCTGTTGGTGGCAATCGGTGTCTGGGTGGTGTTGTTTATCTTAACGAAATACTTCGCGAGCGATTATTCATGGAACGTGAGCATCCCGTTTCTAAAGGCGACTGCGGACCCTACTGGCGTGAGTTTCATTGGGCCGATTCTATATTTGTTTTTCATCATCGTCGTCTTGCTCGGGTTTTCAAACGGAGTCAATTTAACTGATGGGTTGGATGGACTCGCCATCAGCGTGACCTTCATCGCGATGACGGCGCTAACGGGATTAACTTATTTGAGTAGTGACGCAAGGTGGGCAACGTATCTTGAACTGACGCATCGTCCGGAAGCGGCTGAGTTAACGGTCTTCTGCGGCGCCATGGCAGGCGCGAGTCTCGGCTTCCTCTGGTACAACGCGCCACCCGCGGAAGTCTTTATGGGTGACGTGGGAAGCCTTGCTATAGGTGGAGCGATTGGGACAGTTGCGGTGCTAACCAAACAGGAATTTATGCTGTTGATGGTTGGGGGCGTATTTGTTATCGAGGCCTTATCGGTGATGCTACAAGTTAGCGTCTTCAAGATGACGAAGCGCACGACCGGTACCGGCCGGCGCTTATTTAAGATGACGCCCCTGCATCACCATTTTGAAATGCAGGATTGGAAAGAGTCGAAGATTGTCTTTCGTTTTCTGATCCTGGCCATCCTGTTTGCATTGTTAAGCCTATCGACATTGAAGCTTAGGTAGAGAGCAGGTCGCCGTAACAGTGAGCGTTGGGCAGTGGGCAGTGGGCAGTGGGCAGTGAGCAGTGAGCAGTAAGCAGTGGGCAGTGAGCAGTGGGCAGTGAGCAGTGGGCAGTGAGCAGTTCGCAATGGGCGGAGAGAATCGAGCCGGTATTATGAAAACACTGAGATTTACTTTCCCTGGCTTTGAGCGGCAGCTTGATCCTTCCCGCCTTTTACTGCTCGCTGCTCGCCGCTCACTGTTCACTCGATGAACCTTGCGGGCAAGAAAGCTTTGGTGATAGGAGCGGCGCGCAGTGGGATTGCATGCGCCGGGTTTTTGGCCCGGCAGGGAGCAACAGTTGCGCTGAACGATGCAAAGCCGATTGAAGAATGGAGTGCCGAAGCGCTGGCCCTGAGGAGTGAAAGCGTCGGTACTTTGGCTGGTGATGTACCGAGCTGGTTGCTTGACCAAATTGAATTGGTCATCGTCAGTCCGGGCGTTCCCAGCAAAACTATTCCGATTAGATACGCGGAGAGGGCGGGAGCTGAAGTCATCGGAGAAGTGGAGTTGGCTTCGCGCTATTTGAGGGGTCGGATCGTTGCTATTACCGGCACGAATGGAAAGACGACAACGACGACGCTAATAGGAGAAATATTGCAAGACGCCGGAATGAAGACCCAGGTCGGCGGGAATATTGGCACGCCGCTGATCTCCTTAGTGGAGAGTTCGAGTGATGACGGTTGGACAGTCGTGGAGATGTCGAGTTTTCAGTTGGAAACAATCAAGGAGTTTCATCCGTCCGTTGCGGTGGTGCTAAACGTCACGCCAAACCACATGGACCGTTACGAATCATTTACTGACTACGCTGCCGCCAAGCACCGAATTTTCATGAACCAGGAACCGGGAGATGTGGCCATTCTCAATGCCGACGACGAGATTGTTTCGAGCTGGGCCGGTGGGTTGCGCGCCCACGGAGTTACCTTCAGTGTAAAGCAGGAACTTGAAGAAGGTTTATTCCTGCGCGGACGCGAGATTGTTTCGCATACAAAAAACGCGGAAAAGATTTTGATGATGCGAGACGAAATGAAGCTTCGCGGCCTGCACAACGTCGAAAACGTGCTTGCAGCTCTCGCGGCTGGTCTTGCTTGCGGCGCAGCTCCCGAATCGATGCGCGAAACGGTCAAGCGCTTTCAAGCCGTCGAACATCGGCTCGAGTTCGTTTTAGAAATCGGCGAAATAAAGTTTTACAACGACTCGAAAGCTACCAGCGTCGACGCGACTGTGAAAGCGCTGGAGGCCTTTGCAGACGAAGCAGGAAAGATCGTTCTGATTCTTGGCGGAAAAGGGAAGAAAGCGCCCTACGCTCCACTTGCTGCGCTGATACGCACTAAAGCGCGAAAACTGATCTTGATTGGCGAGGACGCCGAAACTATAGCAACCGAGCTGGCCGATGCCGCGCCAATGGAACGCGCAAGGGACATGAAAGAGGCAGTCGCGCTTTCCTTTCGAGCAGCTGAATCGGGCGACACCGTTTTACTCGCGCCGGCCTGCGCGAGCTTCGACATGTTTGAGAGCTTCGAGCATCGCGGCAGAGTATTCAAGGACGAAGTTCAAAGTCTCAAGTTTCAGGTCCAAAGTCGAAACTCTTTTTCCTGACGTTCGACCTTGGACGTTGGACATTGGACCAATGATTTAGGAATGGCACGAAAACTCTACCCAGATAAGTGGCTTTTTGCCGCAACCGTCGGGTTGGCGCTCTTCGGTGTCGTGATGGTTTACAGCGCGTCAGCAGTCATGGCCCAACGCGACAACGGGAGTCAGTTCTATTACGTCATAAAACAGGGAATCTGGACCTGCATTGGTTTCATCGTTATGTTGGCCGCGATGCAATTCGATTATTCTCGACTGCGTGACCGACGCATTGTTTATGGTCTGCTTTTGCTGACCGCGATTGCGTTGCTTGCAGTCTTCGCTTTCCCCCGGATTAATGGAGCCCATCGATGGATCAAGTTCAGCAAGTTTTCGATTCAGCCCTCGGAACTTTCGAAACTCTCGTTAGCGATCTTCCTGGCTTATTTTTTGGAAAAGCGTACGGGCCGGGAACGCGAGTTCTGGCGGACTTTTCTTCCTTGTAGTCTCGTCACAGCTTCCCTTGCGGCCTTAATCGTCGTGGAACCAGATTTTGGCACCGCATTGATGTTGGCGTTGACTTTCCTGGTTGTGACTTATTCCGCCGGAGCCCGGTTGGCACACCTCGCTATGGCAGCGGCGCCGGCGTTTGTCATAGCCGCGGGCCTGTTGGTTTTCGTTCCCTGGCGGATGACACGGTTGGTCGCGTTCCTGGACCCCTGGGCTGATCCACAGAAAAGCGGTTTTCAGGTGGTGCAGTCACTGATTGCTGTCGGTTCGGGTGGACCAAATGGACTTGGTTTCGCGCAGGGCAAACAGAAGATGTTGTTTTTGCCTTTTGCTCACTCGGATTTCATCTTTGCCGTTATCGGTGAGGAACTGGGCCTGATCGGAACGCTAACAGTTTTGTTGATATTCGCGCTATTTCTTTGGCGCGGCATTCGCACGTCATTGTTGGCGCCGGATCGGTTTGGCATGCTGCTATCGCTTGGTCTGGTGACCGCTATCGTTGCACAGGCACTCTTCAATATGAGCGTGGTGCTTTCTCTAGTGCCGACAAAAGGAATTCCGTTGCCATTTATTTCTTATGGCGGATCGTCGTTAGTTCCCACCCTGGCGGCCGCTGGAATTCTGCTGAATATCTCGCAACACTCCAGTGGCTCCAGCCGGGAGATATTGAGATCCCTTCTCGCTGGGGACGGAAAGGAGACGAGAAAACTCCGCGTCGCGCCGGCCCGGCGGGTAGCCTCGTCTCGCTTTGGATAATAGCGATGCGCGTGCTGATTGCCGCCGGGGGAACGGGCGGACACATTTATCCTGGAGTTGCGGTGGCAAAGGAGATCTTGCGCCGCGAGCCAAAGTCGGAAATCAGATTTGTTGGCACGGCACGTGGTCTTGAAAACAAACTGGTGCCCCAAGCGGGTTTTGACCTTTCGATCATTGACAGCACGGGACTTAAAAACGTTGGTCCTATAGCCCGAGCACGCGGACTGCTGGTACTGCCCAAAAGTTTGTTGGGGGCCCGCAGTTTAATTAAAGCGTTTCGGCCAGACGTTGTCCTGGGGGCCGGCGGCTATGTTTCCGGCCCTATAGTCCTCACCGCTGCGTTGCTGAGAGTGCCAACGCTCGTGATGGAATCAAACGCGTTGCCCGGATGGACGAATCGAGTGTTGGCGCGTTTTGTTGACAAGGCGGCCGTTTCCTTCGAGGCCGCGTTGCCGTATTTCGGCAGCAAGGGCGTGGTGACAGGAAACCCTGTTCGGCGTGAGTTCTTTGAAATACCTGCGCGAATGCGGGACCCATCAAAATTCGCGATTCTGGTTTTTGGAGGGTCGCAAGGCGCGCGCGCAATCAACCAGGCGATGATCGCTGCGCTGCCCTCACTCGGGGATTTGAGAGATATGTTATGGATAACGCACCAAACCGGTGAAGCTGACTTCGATAGAGTTCATTCAGGTTACGTCGATGCGGGATGGGGTGAGCATGCGAGGGTCACGAAGTATATTGATGACATGGTTGCAGCTTTCGCAAAGGTGGACCTTGTTATTTGCCGCGCCGGCGCAACTACGACTGCTGAGTTGATCGCGGCAGGCAAGGCTTCGTTGATGATTCCATTTCCGCTCGCCGCTGATGATCATCAGCGAAAGAATGCGGAGGCACTTGATACGGCGGGGGCTGCAAAGTTGATTCTCCAACAGGATTTATCTGGTCAACGAATGGCGGGCGAGATCGCGGTGCTCGCGCGCGAACCAGAAAGAATTACGGCTATGGAGCAAGCAGGGCGGAAACTCGCGCGTGGCGACGCAGCAGCAGCGGTGGCGAATCTTATTGACGAATTGATAGACGCGAAGAAAGGGCATTGAGAAAGGCTGGCAAAGGTCAAACGCCAAAGACCAAAGACCAAAGACCAAAGATCAAGAGCAGCTACTGACTACAGATTTATGTTTCGCAGAATTCAACACGTTCATTTTGTCGGCATTGGTGGTATCGGAATGTCTGGGATTGCTGAGGTGCTGATCAATCTCGGTTTTCGCGTGTCAGGATCGGACGCAAAGAGATCAAACGTGACGGATCGACTGCAACAAATGGGAGTGGAGTTTGCTGAAGGGCACGACGGTGAAAACGTGGGCGATGCGCATGTCGTGGTTCGCTCCACAGCAGTGCGTGATGACAATCCGGAGATTGTTCAAGCCCAGACGCAATCCATTCCTGTGATTCCGCGCGCCGAAATGCTGGCCGAGTTGATGCGCCTTAAGCCCCATACAGTTGCGGTGGCCGGCTCTCACGGCAAGACGACCACTACGTCCATGGTTGCTACCGTGTTGGGCCACGCCGGAATGGATCCCACGATTGTTGTCGGGGGCGTCGTAGGCGCTTTCGGTTCGAATGCCCATTTGGGTACCAGCGATCTGATGGTTGTTGAGGCGGATGAAAGCGATCGTTCGTTCTTGATGCTCACGCCGACGATCGCAGTCGTAACAAATATCGATCGTGAGCACATGGATTACTATCACGACATGGACGACGTTCGCGCTTGCTTTACTAGTTTTGTCAATAAGGTGCCTTTCTATGGCGCCTCGGTTCTTTGTCTTGATGACCCGAACGTTCAAGCAATCATTCCCCATGTCGAACGGCGCAGAATAACGTACGGGTTGAGCGCGCAGGCAGACATTTCGGCACACGCGATTCGTTACGATCAAAGCTTTGGATCGGTGTTTACGATATGGCACGGGGCGGATGTCGTGGGCGACATTTCGTTGCAGGTGCCTGGACTGCATAACGTATACAACGCTCTCGCCGCGATAGCCGTTGGCTTTGAACTGGATGTTCCCTTCAAGCAAATAACCCAGGCCCTGGGCCGTTTCACAGGGGCAGGAAGACGATTTCAGTTCAAGGGCGAAGCTGGTGGCGTGATCGTGGTGGATGATTACGGTCACCATCCCACAGAGGTCAAGGCGACATTGGCTGCTGCGAAAATTGGGTCGGGCGGAAGGCGCATCGTGGTTATGTTTCAACCACATCGCTACAGCCGCACACATGATCTAATGGAGGAATTTGCGCGCTCTTTCAACAATGCCGACACGCTTTTTGTGACCGATATTTACGCAGCCAGCGAGGATCCTATTGAGGGCACTACTGCCGAAACCCTAACGGCTGCCATCAAGCGCTTCGGGCATAAGGATGTTCGCTACGTTGGCGCGGTGGAAAATGCTGCGGAAGCTCTGCGTGATCATGTGCAACCGGGCGACCTGGTGTTGACTCTCGGAGCAGGCACGATCAGTCGCGTGAGCGATCAATTGCTGAGATTACTTCGCGATCGAAGCGAAGCTAAAACGGTTTAAGTTTCATGGCCGAGTCTGAAGAACAAAACAAATTTCAGGAACGTGATGTCGCGTTGGAAAAGATCGCGGCGCGACTGGGCGTGCGCGCCGAACGTGGCCGTCGCTTCGCGGAATTGACAAGTTTGCGCGTCGGCGGAGCTATCGATTGGGTACTTTCCCCAGAAAATGAAGCTCAAGCTTCAGCTCTTGTGTATGAAATGGACGAGGCGGCAATCGGCTGGAGAGCTCTGGGTTCCGGAAGCAATATTCTTGCCGACGACGGTGATCACCGATACGTAGTCCTGAGTCTTAAGGAACTGAAAGGTGAACTTCAATTTGATGGTGACCGCGTCTCGGTACCCGCCGGTTATTCCCTCCCGCGGCTTTGTATCGATGTGGCGCGGCGGGGATTGTCGGGCATAGAAGGCCTCGGAGGAATTCCGGGCACTGTGGGCGGGGCGCTTTGGATGAATGCAGGAGCCTATGGCCACGAAATAGGGACCGTTACGGAGACAGTTCGCGTCGCACGCGACGGCAAGGTAGTGGAGGTTCCGGGAAGCGACATTCAGTGGAACTACCGCCACACGTCATTCAAAGAGGGCGAATTATTGCTCGGCGCTACGTTACGTTTGACGCCTGATGATGCCGATAAGATTCGCGCGCGCATGGAGGATGCGAAGGCCCGGAGGATGGCGACGCAACCGCATGGGTCACGCTCAGCCGGTTGTTTTTTTAAGAATCCCCCAGCCAGCACAGTAGCCACGGGAAAGATCATTGACGAAATGGGAATGAAGGGCACGCGGAAAGGCGGTGCTGTGGTTTCGCCGGTACACGCTAATTTTATCGTTACAGAAGGCGAGGGTGCCAGCGCGGAAGATGCGCTGGCGCTGGCAGAAGAAGTTCGAGAGCGGGTTAAGCGTGAACATGGAATCGAGCTCGAGTATGAAGTTGAACTATGGCGGGCCAATGAGCCCAACACGAAGCCGGAGACTGTCGATTCAGGCACGAAGCCTGAAGGAAAGGAATCAACGTGAGAGAGCAGGTAGTCGCGCACAAAGTTGGTAACCGTTCAGGCATCGTCGGCCAGCGTCGTTCAGGGGCTGTGACGCAACGAGCGGCCCGTCGTGAGAGCGGTGGCGAGGGCAGTGGATTACGCGTTCGCGCGTTGCTCGGTTATTTTCCCGCCGTCTTCAAGGTCGCACTGGCGATCGTGGTTGCGGTTCTGATTTTTGCGGGTTATCGCGCGGCAGCTTCTGCAAGTTTCTTTCACGTACGCAACGTCGAAGTGCAGGGAGCCTCACGCGCGTCATCGGAGGAGATTCAAACACTCGTTCGTCGCGGAGTAGAAGAGACGGGAGTTTGGAGGGTCGATCTAAACGGCATCAATGCGCGCCTTGAGCGCTTGCCCTGGGTGCGCACAGCAATTGTTTCACGAGTCTTACCGGATGGCATCCGCGTTCGCATCGCTGAACGGGTTCCAGTAGCGGTGGTGCGAACAGCCTCCGGACGTTTTCGCTGGATCGACGAGGACGCAGTCCTGCTCGGTGAGATGCTGCCGACAGATCAACTTCCAGCCTTCTTCCTCCGTGGTTTGAACGAAGAAGATGCGGAGGCGGCGCGGAAAGAAAACCGCGAGCGGGTACAAAAATTCACTGAGTTGGAGCGAGATTGGGACGCTGCCGGATTATCGGAACGCGTCAGCGAAGTAAACCTGATGGACATTCGCGACGTTCGCGCACAACTGGCGGGCGACAATTCACAAATTGAAGTTCGGCTAGGGTCTCAGGATCACGGCAAACGATTAAAAAACGCCCTTGACGTTCTCGATGGACAGCGCCAGACACCTCGAGGCTCGCTTATCAGCTACATCGACTTGAGCCAGGGTAAACGAGCGATAGTTGGTTTGACATCCGGAGTTCACACTACCAGCGATGGCGCGGCACTGTCCGCTGCGAGCAATAGACTTCCGACCCCAGGATTCTCCAGCGATAAGAACGCCGAGCGTGATTCTTCAGTCACTGAGGCAGATAGAGCTAAGTCTGAAGCGAGGAGGAGTCAGGAAAGCAAAATCAGGAAGGAACGCGGGATCAAGGTGTCAGGAGCAAAAACGAAATCAAACAGGTCCCAGACTACGAATGGCCGCAAACAATGATCGTCGAAAAAATTCCATTTAAGGGGCACCGCTAAATGGCCAGGCGCACGCAACACACAGTCGGTCTCGATATTGGGACGAGCAGGGTGACGTGTATAGCTTGTGAACCCGGCGAAGGCGGATTGCTCGACATCGTTGGAATCGGCGAGGCCGAGGCGCGTGGACTGCGCAAAGGAGTGATCGTTAATCCCGATGCGGCGGTTGATGCGATTAAGAAAGCGGTCGAGGACGCCGAGCGAATGAGCGGGTTGCAGGCTGAGGAAGTGACGATCAATCTGGCGGGCTCCCACATTCTCGGCCTTAATGGCCAGGCGATCGTCGCGGTGTCCGGACGTGATCGAGAAATCACTGCAGAGGATGTCCGCCGGGCCATCGATTCCGCATGTGCAATTCAACTTCCGGCAGGACGCGAAATAGTCGATCGGTTGCCTCAGGAATTCATCGTCGACGACCAGGATGGAATCAACGATCCCGTGGGAATGATTGGCGCCAGGCTCGCAGTCAAAGTGCACATCGTAACGAGTCCCGTTACAGCGCGACAGAATGCCATTAACGCCGTCAATCGAGCGGGTCTGATGGTGGCTGACATGGTTCTGGAGCAACTAGCAGCGGCGGAAGCCTCGTTAACCGAAGATGATAAGGAGTTTGGCTCGGCTCTGGTTGATATAGGAGCTGAGACAACGGGACTAGTTATTTATCAACGAGGTGCTGTGCAGCATACAGCGGTCTTTCCGCTGGGCGGCTCCCACTTCACAAACGACATTGCTTTCGGACTGCGCACGCCAATTCCCGACGCCGAAAAAATCAAGCGAACCGTCGGATGTGCATGCAGCACCTCGCTTTCGGAGATGGAGCGAAGCGAGTTAGTTGATGTGCCATCCGTGGGCGGCCGCGCGCCGCGACAGCTTTCTCGACAGATCCTGTGCGACATTTTGCAGCCGCGTGCCGAAGAAGTCCTGATGCATGTCGCCGACGAGATAAAAGACGCCGGTTGGGAAAGGCAGCTCTCGAGTGGAGTCGTGCTGAGTGGCGGCGGAGCACTACTAAGTGGGATGACCGAAATGGCGGAGCAAGTTTTCGATGCTCCGGTTCGCATCGGTTTTCCCGAAAGAGATCGGTTTGGCGCTTTGATTGAGGACGTGCAAAGCCCTGCGTGGGCTGCAGCCGCCGGACTGGCGCTCGTTGCCAGCCGTACGCAAGCCAGCGAGGTGCGCACTAACCTGGGCCGGCGTGGTTCGACAGGTAAGCTCACGCATTTTGTTTCGCGATTTCGCAATCCTTTCAGTAGTATTTTTTGACAAGTTGTTGTATGCTGTCGCCCCGGTGGCACAAGATATAGTCCGCAACATATTGATGCCGATGGAGCGACCAACCCAACATAGACGGAAAAAGCCCTGGAAGCCTTCCCGCTTCGGAAGAGAGGAAATAACTATGGTAGAGGACGCTCCTCAACTAGATAGAGGCATTAATATTTTCATTGATGACGATCCGCCAATCACCGGTGCGCGCATAAAGGTGATCGGTATAGGGGGCGGCGGCGGGAACGCTGTCAACCGCATGATCGAAGCCGGCATCGAGGGAATTGAATTCCTTGTTGCTAATACGGATCTCCAAGCGCTCAAGCGATCAAAAGCTCCAATCAAGATCCAGCTTGGCAGCAAGCTTACAAAGGGACTCGGTGCAGGTGCCAACCCCGGCGTGGGCCGGGAAGCTGCGCTGGAGGACACGGATAAGATCATCGAGGTGCTCGAAGGGGCTGACATGGTCTTTGTTACGACAGGCCTTGGGGGTGGCACCGGTACGGGCGGCGCTCCAATCATTGCTTCGCTGGCTACCGAGTTGGACGCATTAACGGTCGCCGTTGTCACCAAGCCTTTCCATTTTGAAGGGCGTCGAAGAATGCAACAGGCCGAACACGGATTACGCGAGCTGCGTGAGTGTGTGGATACGGTTATCACCATTCCAAATGAGCGCCTCTTGCATACAGTCCAGAAAGACTCTTCGCTGGCTGATTCTTTCGGCGTCGCCGACGATGTACTCCGCCAGGCAGTACAGGGAATTAGTGATCTGATTACAGTTCCCGGTCTAATTAATCTCGATTTCGCGGACGTTAAGTCGATCATGGCGGGAATGGGAATGGCCCTGATGGGCGCCGGTCGCGCGCGCGGAGAGAATCGAGCGATCGAGGCAACGCAGCAAGCGATCTCGTCGCCGCTACTGGAGGAAGCGACCATTCAAGGTGCCAAGGGCGTCCTCATTAACATCACCGGGGGCCCTGACCTGACGCTTTATGAAGTCAATACGGCGTCAACGATCATTCGAGAGGCGGCCGACGAAGACGCAAACATAATCTTCGGCGCTGTTATTGATGAAACCATGCACGATGAGATGAAGATTACAGTGATCGCAACCGGCTTTGGCGAGGAGGCTATAGCGGTAGCCTCTGCAGCCGGGATGGCGAGCATGCCGGCGAGCGCGCCTCGTTTTGTGCAGCGTAACTCGGATGACTTACCACGGCCAATGATGCAGTCCCGCGCCGACGATCTCGACGTACCCACATTTATTCGCAAGAAAGCTGACTAGTCCTGTCAAACCCTATGGAGCAAAAAGGAAGGCAAGATTGATATGCCTTCCTTTTAGTTTCTTGACATTTGCTTCCGCGGAATCGTGTTTTTCACCTTTGCTTTTTGACTCCCGGTTGTGTAGCATGAATTTCATTCCTTGCAGGATTTCCATTACGGGTAAAGTTTTCGTCCCATCTCCTCGAATGGCCGCAGCCTGCGAGAGTACTGTGGATCCGCGTTAGCTCATCCCCGCCGTTGTGCGTCGCGCGATCGATTTTGAACCCGTCTTAATTTTTGGAGGTAGAACAAGTGAATCGTAAACTCATTAGAACCACGCTCGCCGAGGTTAAGGAAAAAGCACGCGAGGTGCCTCAGCCCAGGGAGCGTTCTAACGGCGGTTCCCAGCGTGGACCGAGCAGCGACGGTGGAAGAGATTCCGGTCGAGAAGCCGCGCGTGCTGCCCAGCAGACCTCTATCCAGGTACGGAAGCGCACGCCACCGCCAATGGAGACAAATGCCGAACTCTTCTACTACAAGAAGCAGATCGACGCGCACACTCCTATGGTCATTGTATTGCTTGATGGAGAGGAAATTGAGGGCACAATTGAGTGGTATGATCGCGGTGCGTTAAAGGTCAACCGCAGGTCGGCGCCCAACCTTCTTCTGCTCAAGAGAAACGTTAAATATATGTACAAGGCCGACGAGCGTGCTGACGGGGCCACAGACTAGGAAACCGAAACTCCCCGGTTTGCTGGTTCCAGTTGCCATCCCTCGTTCTTGTCGCTCCCCCGGCTCTACCAATGAGGCAGTTCGCCAATAACTCATCTCATTCGGGTCCTCGACACCGCCGATCTTTGCCTCGCATCGCAATTACCATGGGGGATCCCGCCGGGATTGGGCCAGAAGTGGTTTTGAAGGCCGTTGCAGAAGAAGAAATCCGAAGCGCATGCATTCCGATAATAATTGGCGACGCCCAGTTGTTGGCCCATACTGCCCGAACTCTGGATCTTCAGTCTGGCTACGATATCGTTCGCAGGGGAGAGCCGATTCCCGAGCAGCTGTCCGAACCGATCATTTTTCATCTGGATAACATTAACGGCTTCATTGAGCCTGGCATTGAGTCAGGTGCGGCAGGTAAAGCTGCGGGGGGATACATTGAAGCGGCCGTGGAGTTGTGTGCGGCCGGCAGCGTCGATGCGATAGCTACGGCGCCGATCAACAAACGATCACTCTTCCTGGGTGGCTACAGCTTCCCCGGGCACACAGAATTTTTTGCGCATCTTACCGGCAGCGAGGAATACGCGATGGCTTTCGTTGCCGCTAATCTGCGTGTCGTTTTGATCTCTACACACGTGCCATTGTCCGAAGCAATAAGACTGGTAGAGCGCGATCGCATTATTCGCACTATCCACTTGGCGAATCGAGAGTTGAAACGATGGGGAATTGAACGACCGCGGCTGGCGATGGCTGCCCTAAACCCTCACGGCGCTGAAGGCGGATTATTCGGCATGGAAGAATCTTCCGAGATTATGCCCGCGATCGAGGCCTGCCGCGTTGATGAGATTAATGTTCAGGGTCCTTTCTCGGCCGATACTGTATTCCTGCGGGCCTCGCGTGGCGAGTTTGACGCGGTCATCGCTTGTTATCATGATCAGGCGATGATTCCCGTAAAATGTCTTTCGTTTGGTGAGGCTGTAAATGTTACTCTCGGGCTGCCGTTCATACGCACCTCGGTCGATCACGGAACGGCGTTTGATATCGCAGGAAAAGGACTCGCAGAACATTCAAGCATGATTGCCGCAATCAAGCTTGCCGCGGATCTATCAACTCGCGCCGGTGAAAGCGGCCATGCCGTAGAAGTGTGACAACAAATGGTAAACAAGGAAACCAAACAAACAACGCCAGATAATCCCTCTGACAATAGCGAAAAGCGACGAATACTCGTAGCCGACGACGATCCGGCCATCTTGCGTTTGGTGTCGGCTATCCTCGAAAAAGAAAGGTTCGGCGTCGTCACCGCCCGCGATGGTAGGGAGGCCTACAAGATTTTGCAGGGTGATGATACCTTTACGGCCGCAATCTTCGACGTCGTAATGCCACACATTTCCGGGCCGGAGTTAGTTCGTTACATGAAGACTGAAAAGCGGCTCATGCGGATCCCGGTAATGATGATGACGGCCGAACAAGATCCCAAACTCTCCTCCGATAGTTTCTCTGCAGGCGCAGTAGTCTTTCTGCCCAAGCCATTCACGACGGCGCAATTGCACATCATGTTACAGATGTTGATTGGCAAAGCCATTAGTTGACTGCATGGTCTTCATGATCATTTTGCAATGCGCGAAAATTCAACGGGCCATATCTTTTGGCTTGCTGGCTTTGTGCATTCTCGCTTCCACGGCTGTGAATGCACAAGCTGCGTTGAGTGCCAAGCAGGCGCGCAAATCGATAACTCGAATGGCCGGCTTCGAGCTTACAAATGGATCCGTTCGCGTGAAAACTATTTCCGCTGGTGCGGGAGCGACAGAAGTCTCAGCCGAGATAAGGACCGTCTTCAAGTTTGAAAAGGACCAGCAGGGGAATTGGCGCATAGCGGAGATTAGAACCGGTCCGAGTCACTGGGAAGAAATCGATCTTATCGCGCGGGCACTCAAGACTCAGCCGGTAACAAACGAATGCTCGGCACCCGACGCGCTGCTTCGAGTTGCCGCCACTTTCGATCCAAGCTTCAAGCAAGCGCGATGCTTACTAGGAAGCTTGTTGGGAGTGGGTGTTCCTTCAGATGCGGTTCGGATCCAGGAAGTATCACCGCTTACCATACCCCTCGCCTCTCAAGCGTCTGCCGTGGTTGTAGCGTGGGTTAAGGTCGAGGCTCGGCTGGTGACTGACAACGCCGGTTGGAAGGTATCTGAACTGCGAACTGGAAATCGTGAATGGGTCAGACTCGAGCCCCTGGTTGCTGCAGTCAATGAAGAGAAGCGGAAGAAGGCGCGGGTAGAATTGGAATCGATTGCCAGCGCTCTCGGGCAGTTTCGCCGGGACCGTGGCTTTTACGTGGTTTCAGACAATCAGGCCGTGGTGATCGACCATCTAAGTCCGCGTTATCTCTCGCAGGTAATTCGCGTGGATCCCTGGCACCAGCCTTACAAGTATCAGGGCGAACGCGACCATTTCATACTGCGCTCCTCCGGCCCAGATGGCAAAGACGGCACACCCGACGATATCCAACTCGTAGGTCCCTCGCGGTAGCCCTCTTTATGCTAATTTGCCGGGCTAAAGCTCTTGACGCGCTATC
Source organism: Pyrinomonadaceae bacterium (assembly GCA_046262375.1). Classification (GTDB taxonomy): domain Bacteria; phylum Acidobacteriota; class Blastocatellia; order Pyrinomonadales; family Pyrinomonadaceae; genus PSRF01. Next base: position 4,436 of record JBHEMV010000015.1, on the reverse strand, counting down.
GGCGCGGGTGTTAGTTTCAAAATGCGGCTTTGCTGCTGAAATCCGCACATTAGTAGATGAAGCGGTAAACAAGCCATGCGCCGACTGACTTTCTTGACCAGTCCAGTGGCGCCCAATTCAGCTAAGGTACCCAAGCTTTGTTAGCTGGACGCAAACTCCTACTTGCCGACGATTCAATCACGATTCAAAAGGTTGTCGATCTCACTTTTGCCGACGAAGGCGTCAGCGTAGTTTGTGTGAACAATGGGAGGGAGGCAATAGAACGTCTGGAAGAGTTTGTTCCCGATGTAGTTCTCGCGGATGTTTTCATGCCGCAAGTGAATGGTTACGAGGTTTGTGAGTACATCAAACAAAATGAGAAGCTGAAGAATATTCCTGTTATGCTTCTGGTTGGCTCCTTTGAGCCATTCGACGAAGCGGAGGCGCGCAGAGTTGGCGCGGATGACACCTTGACTAAGCCATTCCAATCCATTCGACGCTTGATTGATAAGGTGGGCATGCTCGTGGGCGGACGCCCACCGGAGGACCAAATATCAACAGCTGAGCTTCCGAGGCCTGTAATAACTCCGGAACCCGAAAAGCTCACCCAGCAGGAAATAGCGATGACGACCGCCGACACGTTACCGCTTTCTTCGGAACTCAGGGGAGTCGTAGATGCCGCAGCATCGCGAGCTAATAGCGACAGAGTACAACTGTCAACAAATAGCCAGGCGGAAGAAAGACACATGGACAATAAACTTAGCGAAGCGCAAGCGCGTGGTTCTGGAGGGAGTGGCGAGATGCTCCTTGATCTGGGAGACTACCAGCCAGCGAGTTTGGCCAGGAGCGAAGAGTTTGAGTTAGATGTAGATCTCGACGAAGTTCAGGAGTCCTCTCCGGTCGAAGTCAGTGCTTCCGCATGGTCCGAAGCTGGGTGGGAGTCCCTGCCAAAGCCTATAGAAGACCCATTTGCTACAACACGAGATCTGTCCCGCGGCGTTATTCCAACTTCCGCCCCGGAAGGCAAAGGATCCCGCGCGCAAACCACTTTCAGCGACGAATCGCAACACGGTAGAACTGAGGTTGGTGGGTCGCTGGGGAATTCACTCGAGCATTTTCCGCCGGAGGTCATTGATGCCATCGCGCGGCGTGCAGTTGAGCAGCTCTCAGAAAAAGTTGTCCAGGAAATAGCCTGGGAGGTTGTTCCGCAACTTGCCGAACTTCTGATTAAACGTCAGCTTGAGCAGAAGAATTCCTGAATAGACTAAACTCCGAATCGCTCTAAAGAAGCAGGCGCCTCCGGGAGGTCGCCTGCTCTTTTTGTTAATGGTCCGTGGTCAGTGGTGCGTCGTAAGTTTTGAATGCAATTGCCAACGTGTGTAGATGAAAAACGCGCAGCTGTGCCTTACAATGCCTTCTTTGCTCCTGAACCACCCGAAACCGACTACGAACCGCTGACTGGCAACTATCAATGGACATTCCCAAACAATACGATCCCAAAGAGGCGGAACAGAGTCATTATGAGCGATGGGAAGCGCAAGGTTACTTCGCTCCTGAGACTAACCGCGACGCGAATGCGCCTGTCTTTTCGATAGTAATTCCGCCACCAAATGTCACCGGGTCGCTCCACATGGGCCATGCATTGCAACACACCATGATGGATGTCCTTACCCGGTACAAACGCATGTGTGGTTACAGAACGTTGTGGTTGCCGGGCATGGACCACGCGGGTATCTCCACGCAGTTAATGGTGACCCGAGAGCTGAAGAAAGAAAAACTAACGCGCCATGACCTGGGTCGCGAAAAGTTTATTGAGCGGGTCTGGCAATGGAAACGGCAATCGGGCGGGCAAATTGCCAGGCAGATGCGTCGCGAGGGTGCTTCAGTAGATTGGTCCCGCGAGAAATTTACGATGGATGACAACTTGTCGCGAGCTGTTCGGGAAGTTTTCGTGCGTCTTTATGAAGAAGGCATGATCTATAGGGGTAACCGCATCGTCAATTGGTGTCCAAATGATCAGACTGTTCTCTCAGATCTCGAAGTACAAAAGGATTCGCAGGGGGGAAAGCTTTACTACCTTCAATACCCTGAAAAGAACGGGAAGCGGCGAGTGACTGTCGCCACGACGCGCCCCGAAACCATGCTGGGAGATACCGCAGTTGCTGTGAATCCTAACGATGAGCGCTACAGTGATCTTGTGGGAACGATTTTGATGCTGCCACTCACTGGACGCGAGATTCCCGTAGTTGCGGATGAGTTCGTTGATCCTGAATTTGGCACAGGCGCGGTGAAAGTGACGCCTGCGCACGACCCCAACGATTATGAGGTAGGCGTGCGCCACAATTTGGCTCAGCTCGTCGTTATCGATCCTCACGCCAGGATGACACAAGCGGCTGGGCCAGAATTTGTGGGCCTGGATCGCTACAAAGCGCGTACAAAGGTCGTAGAGAAGTTTGAAGAGTTGGGTTTGCTTGAAAAGGTCATTGACTACGAGTTCTCAATTTCAAAGTGTGAGCGCTGCAAAACCGTTATTGAGCCTTTGATCTCCACCCAGTGGTTTTTAAAAATGGACCAGCTGCGAGACCTCGCGCTTGACTTGATGGCCAGCCAGAAGAAGCCGCAATTTGTTCCTGAAGTCCCTTACGAGAAGGTTTACACGACCTGGCTGGAAAATTTGCGCGACTGGACCATCTCGCGGCAGCTTTGGTGGGGCCATCAAATCCCAGCCTGGTACACCGAAGATGGTGAAATAATCGTCGCCAAATCAGAAGAAGAAGCGCGAATAAAAGGGGGGACCGGCGAATTAAGGCAGGATTCGGACGTCCTCGACACCTGGTTCTCTGCCGCATTGTGGCCGTTTTCAACGCTGGGTTGGCCGGCAGATACAAACGATCTACAGACCTTCTATCCGACCTCCGTTCTCGTGACAGCGCGCGACATAATTTTCCTTTGGGTCTCGCGCATGGTGATGACGGGATTGAAGTTTCCAGGCGACCGGCCCTTTGATGATGTGTTCGTTACCGGAACCATTCTGGACGCGCACGGTCAGCGAATGTCCAAGACTAAAGGCAATGGCGTCGACCCTCTGGAAGTGTTCGACAAGTATGGTGTTGATGCCACGCGCCTGACGCTTGCTTCCGTAGGCACTACCGATACTCGCTGGAACGAGAAGCAGGTGGAATCATATAGAAACTTTGCCAATAAGATCTGGAACGCCGCGAGATTCAGCTTGATGAATTCCGAAGGCGCGAGCGTCAAGGCGGAGTCCCTTAACGCTGCCGGTCCCGGTCTGGGTTTGCATGATCGCTGGATACTCTCGCGCCTTAACAAGACGGCGCGTGACGTGCGTCAGGCCCTCGCAGGTTATCAATTCCACGAAGCCGTGCAGACGCTCTATCATTTTTTCTGGGATGATTTCTGCGATTGGTATATTGAACTAACGAAACAAGACGTCACTGCTGAGCAACCCACGCTCGTGCGAAGCGAAGCACGAACGCGGCTTCTGACTGTCCTTGAGCAAGCGTTGCGCTTGCTGCACCCCTTCATGCCTTACATTACTGAAGACCTCTGGCTAAGACTTCCCGGCGTTCATGAACAGTTACTGCACCAGGCTTACCGCGGAGCAGAGCCAACAATCATGCTGGCTGCATATCCGGAAAGTAAGCCTGAGCTAATTAACGAAGATGTTGAATGGGAAATGCAGGCTGTGATCGACATCATCTCGCGTGTACGCAACATTCGCTCGGAGATGAACATCAAGCCCAGCGAACCGGTGCCGGTGCTTATCGGAGCACCGGACGAAAGGTTGCGGTCTGTGTTTTCAGCTAACGCAAATCAAATTAGCAGGCTCGTGCGAGCGTCCGAGGTTTCGATAAAGGAACAATTGGAAGCGCCTCGCGCCTCTGCTCGTGCTGTTTTGGTTGGCGGAGCCGAAGTGGCCATACCGCTTGAAGGTTTGATCGATTTTGAAGAGGAACGCCAAAGACTCGGGAAAGAGAAAGATAAACTTCGGGCGGAGGCGTCCAAGCTCGAAGCACAGCTTGCGAATCCTCAGTTTGCGGAACGTGCGCCCGCGGAGAAGGTAGCCGACGTGCGAGCACGCATTGCGGATATTGCCCAGCGTACTGCGCAACTTGAGCAGACAATCGACAACCTGCGATGAAGTCGCTCCGCCATGCTAAACTGCCGCGAAGCTCGTAGTAGTTGAAGTCCGACCGAAGGAGTTACTTCAAATGCGCAAGATTTTATTTTCGCTGGCCGTTGTTAGCACGGCTTTGGTTATGGTAGGCGCCTCCTCTGTGCGCAGCGGTAAGACGACAGAGTCATTAGGGGTCAACGAGAGTACCAAGGTTATTCAAGCACCCGGTACGCGTTGCACTCGTCTGCGGTACGGACCAAAGGAGAAAAAGAAACCGCAAGCACCGCCGGGGCAAGCACAGCCAGGCACGCGTTGCACC